>CALCRD010000131.1 GCA_937894355.1 uncultured Bacillus sp. | reverse complement strand
AAAAAAAGGAGATGGTCTAATGAGCTTTACAATTTATCCGGCCATTGATATGAGAGGCGGAAATTGTGTTCGTCTACTTCAAGGCGATTACGGCAAAGAAACTGTCTATGGTGATTCCCCCTTCGATATGGCAAAACAATTTGCCGATGCCGGGGCCACATGGATTCATATGGTTGATCTTGACGGAGCTAAGGACGGCAAACGGGTTAATGATAAATTCGTGATCCAAGCTGCCCAAAGTTTAGATGCAAAAGTACAAATCGGAGGCGGAATTCGTACCGAAGCCGATATTGCCCATTACTTAGAACGAGGCGTTGAGCGGGTTATTATCGGAAGTATTGCCGTGTCTAATCCTGAGTTCGCCATTGAGATGATAAAAAAATACGGTAGCCATATTGCCGTTGGTATTGATGCGAAAAATGGTTATGTCGCCACCCACGGTTGGATTACTACTTCAGAACTGAAGGCAGTTGATCTGGGCAAACGTTTTGCTGATGCTGGCGCTGAAACATTTATTTTCACTGATATTGCCACTGATGGCATGTTGTCAGGTCCGAACGTAGCAGCAATCGAACAAATGGCTGTAGAAACAGGCAAAAGTGTCATTGCTTCAGGTGGTGTAAGCTCACTAGCTGATTTAACAGCATTACAAGCTTTATATGGCAAAGGGGTTACAGGCTCGATTGTCGGTAAAGCTCTTTATGAAGGTCGCTTTACTGTTAGCCAAGCGTTAGAAGAGGTGAAGGCATAATGCTAACCAAAAGAATTATACCTTGCCTTGATGTAAAAGAAGGTCGGGTAGTCAAAGGAATTCAATTTGTGCAACTTCGCGATGCCGGGGACCCAGTTGAACTGGCTCGATTTTATGATGAGCAGGGTGCTGATGAATTAGTTTTCTTAGATATTTCTGCCTCACATGAAGGACGGAAAACAATGGTGGAAGTGGTCAAATCGGTGGCCTCTGAACTGGCGATTCCGTTTACGGTAGGCGGGGGCATCAACTCATTAGAGGACATGAAGCGAATTTTACGTGCTGGTGCTGATAAGGTTTCCCTAAATACGGCAGCGGTGTTGAATCCTGATTTGATTGGTGAAGGAGCCAGCTTTTTTGGATCACAATGTATTGTAATTGCGATTGATGCCAAATATGATGCCGAGCTAGGTTCATGGCGAGTATTTACCCATGGTGGTCGAAACGCGACCGATTGGGAAGTAATTGCTTGGGCGAAGGAAGCTGTTAGTCGTGGAGCTGGAGAAATCTTGCTTACGAGCATGGATTGCGATGGCGAAAAGGCTGGGTTTGATTTAGCCTTAACCAAGGCTGTAAGTGAAGCGGTTCATGTTCCGGTTATTGCTTCAGGTGGAGCAGGAAATTCGGAGCATTTTGCTGATGCTTTTGAAAAAGGAAAAGCTGATGCTGCTTTGGCTGCATCAATTTTCCACTATAAAGAAACCTCCGTCAGTGAGGTTAAAGCATTTTTAACAGAAAGAGGAGTGGTTGTGCGATGAATATTGAGGAAATCAAGTTTGATGAAAAGGGGCTAGTTGCCGCTATCGTTCAAGATATCGCGACAAAAGAAGTCCTCACACTTGCATACATGAACAAAGAGTCACTGGAAAAGTCGTTAGAAACTGGTCAAACATGGTTCTACAGCCGTTCACGCCAGGAGCTTTGGAATAAAGGCGCTACTAGCGGTAATACACAAAAGATCCAAGAAATTAAGTATGATTGTGATAAGGATGCTTTACTTGTTTTGGTTGTGCCGGCGGGTCCTGCCTGTCATAACGGAACAGTAAGCTGTTTTACAGAAAGTCTTCATGTTGTTGACAACGGTGGCGAGGAGCGTGCGCCTAGAATATCCGACTACGAAATCTTGTTAACACTTGAAAAAGTTATTAAAGAACGCGAAGAGCAACGCCCTGAAGGTGCTTATACTACCTACCTTTTTGAAAAAGGCGTAGATAAAATCTTGAAAAAGGTCGGTGAAGAAGCATCAGAAGTAATTATCGCTGCAAAAAATCGCGACCCAGAAGAACTTAAATGGGAAGCTTCCGATCTTCTGTATCACTTGCTTGTCCTATTACGTGAGCAAAAGCTACCATTTGCTGAAATTTTAAGCGTATTAATGGAGCGTCATAAATAAGTTGAATAGATTTGCAGCCGGCACCTTTTTAGGGGTGTCGGTTTTTTTGATTTGGAGAGAAGCGACGTGACGTGACGATTGAACGGACGGACTTGTGTCTGAAATATGGCAACGGCAA
>CALCRD010000130.1 GCA_937894355.1 uncultured Bacillus sp. | reverse complement strand
CGCAGTCTCACTCAGCTCGTGCTCCTGCAGAAGTCTACGTGCCTTCCACTCCAATCAACAATGTGTTCAAAATCAACATTTATCATTAACACAGCCACATAAAAAATAAATTCAAATAAGTACAGGGTCAGTTAATATGTATTAGTTTGAAAAATAAACAAACCCCGTACAAGAAAAGGTACGGGGTTAATACACATAATAAAACAAGCGTTAAAAAACTCATTTTTACGCAAAGATTCCTTCTCCCATCCAGACTTTACTGTCGGTTTTGGAATTTCACCAAATCAGCCGGTATCACAACATGAAACCGGGTCACGGACTAAGAGGAACACATCCTCATCACCGCCGGTTGGGAATTTCACCCGACCCCGAAGGAAATATATTTGATTACAAATTATCATAACATAAGTTCTTGTTTTTTTAAAATAAAAACTTTCAAATTTATTGGTTTTCTACCATAATTTGATAGTAGCAAAACCGTAGATTACATTTTCTAATGGCTAGTATATTGAAAAAAGTCCGTTAGCACGCCAATAATCAATATTTTATCATTCTCCTCGATTTCTTTATCAAAAATGAGGTATGGGGTGTTAGCATCGCGGAAATGTTTTCCCCATTCCAACGGCATCCACCCTTTTATCAACTTACTAGTTATGATATTCTGCTCATTTCGCACATGAATATTGGCCGCAATCGTCGAACCTTCTACTAAAAATTTTTGCCTATTTTGATGTGAATGGATGACTCCCCTCCGTTTCAGTGAAAAAGAGGAATCAGATTGAATATTAAAAACGCCAACTTCATTTTTGGCGGCATCGAATACTTTCATATATCTTTTTCTTTTATTTACTCGATAATAGGCTAGTAATTGATTATCCTGATTGAATAATCCATAAACACTCGGAAAAAGCCGATCAACTGTATAAGGGAGAAACCATCTCCACCACCAAAACTTAACATCCTTTACCTCTCCAATTAGATTTCCATGGGAATCAAATAACAGCATTCTTAAGGATGGTGCTGGCATAAAAGTGATTAATAAATTATCAGTATTTAGTAACTCAGATTTCTTACCTGAAGCTGAAACAACTGATTCAAGACTGCGGTGATGTTGAATTAAATATGCTTGGTAACAAATAAAGCTATACAAACAAAAGGGTAGGATGAGATAGAGTAGTGGAAGTCTAATTGAAAAATATATACTTCCAATCAAAATAAAACTAACAGGAATGAATGCTGCCAAGCTACCATTTAAGGAAATGTTTGCAGCGGAGCGATAGTACTGTTGGATATTCATCTATTTTTTCTCCTTGTCTTTTTTCTCGCTTAATACAATACTATTATTTCAACCTGTTAATCATGATAGTTTTTATCAACATTCTACTCTTTTATAGCTATTTCTTATTATTTATCCACATAAAAAAAGCCTGCGAACCAACTTGTGGGCACAGACTTTTTAGTTATATCCAATCACTAATCCTCTTAATAGATTGTTTAGCATCTTCGTATCCTGAATAAAAAAGTTTTTCTAGTTTATCAGGATTACGCTCCATCCGACCAACTTCGATTGGCTCAGTGGGTCGAATGATCATAGCATTCCCTCGCCTTGCTTCTCCTTCAAGATAGCTAATCGTTTCATTGTATTTTCGATAGCGGTCCTTTAATGCTAATTGCAAACCCTGATATTGTGGATATTTTCGATTAACAAGAAAGTTAAACCGCGATGGTTTTTTCTGATACCCTTGATTCCTAGTCAGAATGACTATATTTCTCTTAAAACCATCCTTTTGTGCCTTTTTTATCGGAATTGGATCACTAATCCCACCGTCTAGCAAAACTTTATCCTTAAAATTAATTTCCTGTGCTATAAATGGTAGTGAGCAGGATGCTTTAAGCACCGTATTGACTTCCTGTCCATACTCATTTTTGGTAAAATAAACGGGCTCACCAGTGTGGCAATCGGTTGTTCCAACCACAAATTCTGTAGGATTATTATAAAAGGCTTCATAGTCATAAGGAGCCAATCTATTTGGAAGTTCATCAAAAATGAAATCCATTCCAAAAAACTGGCGCTTTTTAAAAAAGTTCCGCCATGAAATATAGCGATGATCGGTAATATATTCGATATTTACGGTATGATTTCGACCTTTTTGCTTTGACAAGTACGAAGCTGCATTACTTGCACCCGCTGAAACTCCAATTACATAGGGGAAAAAGACCTCGTTTTCTAAAAAAAATTCAAGGACCCCTGCTGTATAAACTCCCCGCATTCCTCCACCTTCTAATACAAGACCAACATCATCTAGCAATTTTCTTCTTCCTTTCAAACTTCAAAATTACCCATTTTTTTATACACCTAAACCAATTCTTTATTTTTAAAAATATAAATCGCTAAAGCCAACAATAAAGGCAAACCTATTAAGCTAACAGTAATCGATCCCCATGCGGCTTCAGACAGGTTCCCGGAAAGTAGGTAGACATTTGTATAACTAGGTAACTGAGCTGGACTCCATTCAAGAACAGTTTTTAGCATACCGGACACTAAATTAACCAGGATAACGGTAGCCATCGATACAAATCCTACCACACCAGGAGATTTAAAGATCGCATTAAAAAACACTGTTATTGTTAAAACAAAAGTTAGCCAGAGCCCAAATAGTGCAACTGAAACCAAAAAGTCGGTGAAAGGGATAAAATCAAAAAGAATCCAAATATAATACCAGCTTGAAACCATGCCGAGGAAATATGAAAACCATAATAGTAAAACCGCACCTACCCACTTAGCCGTTATGTAAGAAAAATAGGAAACGGGTTTTACCAGGATAAGCTCGGCGACACCACTTTTTCTCTCAGCGGCAATTAAACCCATTGAAGTTAAAACAATAATTAATAGACCAATTGTACTATACTGACTAATACTTTGAAAAAGTACCTCAGGTGCTGTAGGTGTAGGAATTTCAATTACGGTTCCTTCTGGCAGTCCGCCCAATGAATCAATGATTTGTGGCAAATAGTAGCTAGATAACGGCTCTGATACGCCTAACAAAATAAACGTGATTGGAACCCAAATCCATTTGAAATTCCGCCACATCTCCAGAATTTCTTTTTGTAAAAGAGTAAGCCACTGACTCATTTTTGCACCACCTTTAAGAAAACATCCTCTAACGTCAAACGACCAACTTCAAACCGAATAAGAGGCATATTTTTATCGACTATTTTTCGTAAAAAGGCTGTTTTTGCCTGTTCGATATCCTTAACGATAAAGGTAACTTGATTTCCCTCAATCGTACATGATTCATCTTTGTATTCCGAAGTTAATGAGGCTACAAATTCTTTGGTTCCCTCAGCAAACTCCATGACAATTTTTTGTTGGTGATGTCT
The DNA here is from genome assembly GCA_937894355.1 of uncultured Bacillus sp. Taxonomy (GTDB): domain Bacteria; phylum Bacillota; class Bacilli; order Bacillales; family Cytobacillaceae; genus Bacillus_BU. The sequence goes on along the minus strand of CALCRD010000130.1, from coordinate 1,380 downwards.
AGACCGCAGCTCTGACATGGAGCCGGATTCAACAATTATTCCATTGTGTAAGAACAAAATGTTATCACAAACCTCTTCAGCATCATTTAAAATGTGAGTCGAAAAAAGGATGGTCTTATCTTCTTTAAGCCTTCCTAGGAGCTCTAATACTTCTCTTCTCCCAAATGGGTCTAATGCAGAAACAGGTTCATCGAGCATGACTAGCTTTGGATCATGAATGATTGCTTGAGCAATCCCAAGCCGTTGTTTCATACCCCCAGAGTACTTTCCGATTCGCATTTTCTTGGCATCTGCAAGACCAACTAGAATTAATAATTCTTCACTCCGTTGTTTGGAAATCCCTTTAGATAACCCACCTAATTGACCGACGTATTGCAAAAATTCAGGTCCTGTCATCCAGTCGTGAAATACCGGAAATTGTGGCAAGTAACCAATATATTTGCGAATGTCTCGAAAATTGCTTTCATTTTGAAATTTGATCTCCCCAGAAGAAGGTTTGATTAATCCTGAAAGCATCCTTAATGTTGTCGATTTACCTGACCCATTAGGACCAATTAATGCCGTGCACTTACCATTTTCTAGATTGAAATCCAATCCCTTTATAACTTCTTTTTCTTGGAAGTTTTTTTTCAAACCAGTTACGGTGATTACTGGCATTATTGATTTCTCCTTCCAAAAATAAAATAGACAATAGGCCCAATAATGTTAATTAGGACGATTACGAATGCCCAAACCCATTTAGGACCATTCGTTTTTTCACTCCTAACTAAATCAATAAGAGCCACAATCATTAAAATCAATTGGATAATTAGAATTGGTAAGATCACAGCAAGGTTTAGATTGTCTAAGAATTCCATAAAGTAGTCCCCCTTCCCCCTCTGACTATTAGCGGATCAATCTAAACACTAACGGGATCCGGTATTCAGTTCCCTCATATGCTTTGACCGCAGCAATAATCGTGAAAATAAAGGCTAATGCCCCGACAATCCAAATTAACAGAAAGCCTACTAGCAAAATCATTAATACTACACTAATAATGGAATACACAGTATAGGAGATGAGAAAGTTCAAATATTCCTTACCATGATAGTCGATATACTCCGATTCATCCTTTTTTAATAGCCAAATAATTAATGGCCCAATAAAAGCAGTAAAAAAACTAATTCCATAAATCAATGCAGCAAACATTCGTTCATCTTGACTTGGTTTTGGCATAATAATTCCCTCCATTTTTTTGTTATTTTAAACAACCATATTATTCTTACGCAGTAAATGTAGAAAAGTGTCAAAATTTATTAGGATTAATTGATTATTTCTAAAGCTCCCTTAATTCTAGTGTAATTAACACTGCTTCTTAATGCAAAATCTATCTGTTAAAAA
>CALCRD010000129.1 GCA_937894355.1 uncultured Bacillus sp. | reverse complement strand
AATATGAAGATAACAATGGCCGCCCCTATTGTCATCTGTATAAATCCAATCAAAGGGATTCCAAAAATAGTTGGCATAACTCATATCCTCCAGTTATTATTCTTTCCGCCTGTTCAAATTTAACATTCATCACAGCTGCTATGGCCTTAAGATCTTCTTAGGTTATCGTTTCACGTTTCAGCTTCTTAACGAAGTTCTGTGGCGACTGACCTAACCGTCTAGCCAATTCGGAAACGCTGATATTCATTTGTTCACATAGCTGTCGCACCATGTCCGAAGTTTTCATTATAATTCCTCCAAACCTCAACAGGAACATTGTAAACCCTTTGGTTTCAATTCACAATTTTTACACATTAAATGTTTACAAAGAACGAAACCCGCAACTCTGATACAAGAGCTGCGGGTGATTTAGCATTGCTTAATTATTCGCCAATTTGCATTTCGATACCTGATTTGAATTCAACGATGATGTGGTCGTCGCAAACCGTTATTTTTTCAAATAGAGTCCTTACAGAATCTTCTTCGTATTCAGTCAGCTCGCAAGGCAGGTCGTTAAGGAAACGCATCATCTCATCGATTCGTGTTTTCAGATCCTGTCGGGATGCCTGCTCATTTTGAAGGGCCTGCTTCTCATCACGTAGCCTTCTAATCTCCATACCAAGCTCATCACCAGTATTCTTTGAATTAACGGTTGCCAATTACTCCTGCTGCATTGACTTCATCTGTTCATCAATCGCTGCAATCTGATTTGAGGTGACTTCCTTCAGGCTACTCTCGATATTCTCTCGCAAAAGAGGCAGGATTGCTTCCTTTTCCCGGAACGCTTCGTTTATGGCCTTTATAACTACCTCATGGAGCAGTTCTTCGTGAACAGTTCTTGCCGGGCAATCAGGACCATCATTTTCAACCCTACTGACGCAGCGCCAAACTGTGGATTTACACACTTTTCGTTAAAGACTACTTTTTAGCATGGCATAAAGTACATTTGCACAAGGTACATAAAAACTAAGTCTATAAACAAACACCAATTATATAGGCAACTTTATTAAAATAGATGTCCCTTTCTCGACTTTACTTACTACTTCAATTATACCTCGATGAGCAGTAATAATTTGTTTAACAATTGCCATACCAAGCCCTGTTCCTCCGGTTGGAGCTTCTGTGGATGTTCCTCTATAATAACGGTCAAATAAATGTTTGATTGTTTCTTCATCCTTCCCTTTTCCATTATCTTTAATCTCCACTTCCAATTGTGGATTTTTCCTGATAGAAACAGTAATTTCTGTTCCTGGTGGATTATGAACAATTGCATTAACGATCAAATTAGTAAAAGCTCTTTTGAGTAAATGTACGTCACCATTAAAATAAAGTGGTCCCTCTCCTAATATTTCAAAGGAATTTCCCTTACTAGACGGCATATTAGCTATTTCTGCTATGACCCGACGAAGTAATTCTACCAATTCTATTTTTTGAGAGGCATATTTCATACCGACCGATTGGTCCATGCGAAAGGCAATCCCGAGGTCATTAATAAGCTCTTCTAAATGAGTTGACTTTTCTTTTATTAATTGTAGAAATTCTCTTTCTTCCTGTTCACTCCATCTATACTCAGATGATAATAGCATATCTGTATATCCAGAGATATACGATAATGGTGTCTTTAAGTCATGAGTAACACCTGCTGCCCATTCTTGTCTTAATTGTTCAAATTCTTTCCGTTTACATTCATTCTCTTGAAGAGTGACTGAAAGGGACTCAAGATTTGCATAGACTTCACGGTAAAGGCGACCAGAAGCAAAATTAAAACATCGCTTTTTATCAGACTTAAAATAGCCTCCACTAGACAATTTTTGTATTTTACTAATAATGTCAAACATTGGTCGTGCAACATAATATCCATAAAACAAACAATATAAAATATAAGCAACCAGAATAAATCCAGTTGTTAAGTTTATGACCACCGGAACCATTGTTTCCTTTAAAACGACAATATAAAATATCGCTGGTAACGAAACTGCCAAAAACAGCAATATCTGATGTAAAATGAAGTTTAAAGTAAACCGCACAACGAGCTTACTATTTTCAAAGTTCCCCTTCATTCGGTTTCACCTTGTTTGGGTGGAACTAATTTATAACCGATCCCCCTCATTGTGACAATCAGAGAAGGGTGTCTCGGGTCCTCCTCCAATTTTTTACGTAGACGCATAATATGAATGGTAACTGTTTTTTCCTCTCCAATACTGTCATATCCCCATACATTTTCTTATAGACTCTTAAAGTAAACAGGTGGTAAATGGGAAACAAACATAAGACAAAGGTGCTTTTTATTTCTTAAAGAGAAAATAGATACGGCTGATTTATTCCTTATTTGTTACCTAAATTTGAAAGAAAGAATCAAGAAAAAATGGGATGTTTATCATTTTTTAGACTTTGTTACATGTAAGGAAACTAACTGAATAGAGATTGAAAATGCTTCGTTTATTTATTAAAAAGGTAACTGAAACCTTTAATGGACAAAGGACTGGAGAGGCATTGAAAAGAGAAAAAAACTGGATCCATATTGGATCCAGCCTAGATTTGTATTAATTTTACGATTGACTCAAAATTGGGTACATGTCGCTAGCCTGCTCTCTTTTATACTCTCTTCCTTCTTTTCTCTCGCCCCAAATTTCAGGAGAAATATTACAATCAAAACTAATTTCTTTTCTTTCCTATGTATTTCACAAATAAACCCTTCCGAAATCCCGCCACTCCAACCCGCATTCCACCGTCGCAGTTAAAATAAAGTTTTCCGACGGAACCCCCATTTTTGGGGTTTTTTGATTCAAAAATGTCCGTTTTTTCGCCTGATTTTCCGCCCTTTTTTCACGTTTTTTCGAGAGTTAAAATAGAAATTTCCGATTTTGGAAGGAAGAAAAAACCGAGGAAAGAATAGTGGAGAGAAGAAAGAACATTAAGAAAAGAAGGTCTTATACCTTCTGCCTCTTATTGAATAGCTGCCTGAGTAAATTATTGAAAAAAGCCTGATACAGCAAGGGTTTAATAAGAGTAAATACTGATATAACTATTGAAATTTTATTGATTTTCTATTGAATTATATCAGAAAAAATCCCGGGTTCCTAATGAGGAAAAACCGGGATCATATTGAATCAGAATCGAAAATCGGAAATGTTTATTTTAACTGAAATCGGTCCTGAATCGGAAATGTCTATTTTGGTTTGGAAGTGTTTATTTTTTTGTTACAATTTTTATTTTCTCTCGAGTAGTACGACCGCCTCAACCTGGGCCGTATGCGGGAACATGTCAACTGGTTGGATATACTCTACCTTAAATTTGGAGCTCAATACCTGAATATCCTTCGCCAAGGTAGATGGATTACAGGAGACGTATACGATTTTCTTTGGCTCAGCTCTTAATATGGTGTCAAGCAGTTGTGAGTCTAATCCAGTTCTTGGTGGGTCGACGACAACGACATCAGGCTTCCAGCCTTTTTTGATCCATTTAGGGAGGATCTCTTCTACTCTTCCTGGTACGTATTTTGTGTTAGTGAAACCGTGGCGCTTGGCATTTTTTTTAGCATCGACAATGGATTCAGGAATCAAATCCATACCGCGGATTTCCCCAGCATTGTCTGCAAGCCATAGTCCGATTGTTCCTACACCACAGTAGGCATCGACGACTTTTTCAACTCCAGTCAAAGCCGCTGCCTTTTTCACTTCGTTATATAGTTTGACAGTTTGCTCAGGGTTTAATTGGAAGAATGTTCTTGCTGACAATTCAAACGATAAATCACCAAGGGTATCTTGGATAAACTCATCCCCCTCTAGACCTACTGTTTCTTCCCCGAAAATCAAAGAGGTCTTCATCTCATTGATATTTTGCATGATTGACTTCACTTCAGGTAGCTGATTCATGATTTCATCAATAATCTGCTCCTTTTTGGGCAGCTCACTTTGGGCAGTGATTAACACAATTTGCAGCTCACCCGTTTGCACACCTACCCGGGTAACGATGGTTCTGACGATTCCTTTTCGGGATTTTTCATTATAAATCGGGATCTTTAAATCCTCTAATATCCTTCTGACAGTTTCGGTTGCTTTATTCGTTTGTGGATGCTGCACAGCACATTGATCAATGTTAATCAGCTGGTGAGAGTTCAGTCCGTAAAGTCCAGCAAGTACCTTTCCGGTGGAATTGAGCCCGACCTGAAATTGGCTTTTATTTCGGTAGCCCCAAGGATTGTCCATCCCAATTGTTTCACGAATATCCAATTGGTCGATAGGTAGTTTCGCATACCGCTCCAAAGATTGAATAATAATATCGCGTTTTTCCTTTAATTGCTGGTCATAGGCTAAATGTTGCAGCTGGCAGCCACCGCATTGTTCATAAACAGAGCATAATGGCTTAACCCGATGCTCGGAAGGCTTGCGAATCTTCTTAATTCTGGCTTCGGCAAATTTTGGATTAATCTTGATTGCCTCAACGACAACCTCTTCTCCTGGTAAAGCACCGGGAACGAATACTACTTGCCTTTTAAAATACCCGACGCCTTCACCATTGATTCCTAATCGTTTAATCGTTAACGGAAAGGTTTGGTTCGGGGTAATTTTAATTGTTTCTTGTTTTTGCATCATTTTTTTCACTCCAATTATTCGATGCTACGCCATAAATATAAGGAGGCGTAGCTTAAATAAGGGTCCCATCCCTGTTTGAAGCTCTCCATTTCTTCTATTGTTGGTTTTTTTTCCAAGTTAAATTGGTTTTTCAAAGCATTCTGGATGCCGATATCAGCAGTAGGAAACAAATTGGGTCGACCTAAGCCAAACATTAAGAAGTTTTGTACTGTCCAAGGTCCCACACCGCGGAGTTTGATTAATTCTGCTAAAATTTCTTCGTCTGACTGCCTCGTTATTTTTTCAAAATCGAGCTTTCCTTCTTGAACAGCTTTGCCAATCCCAATTACATATTCAGCTTTACGTCCACTGAATTGCAGCTCCCTTAGCTGCTCAACCTCAAGACTTGCCACCACCTCTGGTCGTGGATAAAACCAAACGCCATCAAGCGCGAAGCCAAAATTCTCAACAAATCGTTTTGAAAGTGTATGGGCAAATGCCATATTCAATTGTTGGTGAATAATACATTTTAACAAGCATCCGTAAGGGTCAAAATCCAAAACAAGTGGCGTCCCGTAATGCTTGCGAAACAAATCGCGCAAGCTTGTACTTTCGAAATGGAGCTGAACGTCGTGAAGCGGAAGATTCCACTGGAAAATTCCCTTAACTATTTTAATCGCCTGGTCTTTTTGTTCCAGATTTTGTCCACTTATCTTAAAGGACGGTTTTTCCGTTGTGCCTGTTGCGGTGACTTCGACCACCACAGGTTTTCCGTCTATGGTTAATGGAACTTTTACGCAACGCTTCTCTTGATCTATGACATTTAGCGGATCTATTGATTGCCGGCTTAATACCTCGTCAAAGTTATATGGACCATTTATTGTGATGTTTTCATGCCACATAATAACAATCCGTCCTTTATTTTGTATTACTACCTATTGTAACAAAAAGAAACCCCGGAATCATTTCCGGGGCAAAGAAAAAATCTAATATTGTCGAATCTCGGCTGTTTGGCTTGTTTTTTTAAAAAAAAGAATTTTTAGCTAGCTAATTTTGTTTCTCCATTTCATAGAGCATTCGATCTTTGATTTTGTCGCTCATGACTAAATCATCTAGGCTTTTAAAAGTGTAACCGTCTTTTTTCAAATCTTTGATTACTTTTTCCAAGGCGTCAGCATTGTCCTTTGAAACGGTATGTAACAGGATTACTGCTCCAGGATGGATTTGGCGCATGATGTTGTTATATGAATAGCGCCAGCCTTTTTGATTATTTTTGTTCCAATCGACAAATGCTAGTGACCAAAATACGTGGGTATAGCCTCGTTCTTTGGCTAGAGCGAGGGTCCGCTCATTGAATATTCCCTTTGGCGGTCTTATGTATGACATCGTCTTTTGGCCGGTTAATCGCTCAGTTTCTGCTCGAACATTTTCTAATTCCCGGGTTAATCGCTCGGTACTGACTTTTGTTAAATCGGGATGGTACCATGAATGATTTCCAATAATGTGGCCTTCTTTTCCCATTCTTTTAACGAGGTCTGCGGCACTTTCCAAATAATGTCCGGTGACGAAAAAAGTTGCTGGCACTTTTTCCTGTTTCAGTACATCTAATATTTTTTCAGTGTAGCCATTCTCGTAACCATTATCAAAGGTTAAGTATAAGACTTTCTTATCCGGATTTCCTTTGTAATAGGCGTCAAATCTCTCGAGTAGTCCTTCTAAATGTGAGCCTGCGTTTGCCGTCTTACCATTAGAAGCTTTTTTGAATCCCCAATGGATGGATGAATTATAATTTTGCCCGTGTACAGTTGCTGTAGTACCCAGCATTAATAAACACAGGATGATCAGATGCCGATAAATCTGTTTCATCTGCAACCTCCAAAGTTGTTTTTTATTATTGTTTGAAAATCACAGGCAAATCATTCATATAATATTGGGCAAGTTTTAATTGGGGATAAAAAAGGACCAGCGCCTTGGTAGTAAAATCGGCTTTTGGATTTTACCTCAACTCACGAACAGCAGAAGGAAAACATAAGCGGAGTTTTTCCGTTTATTTGCAAAATAGTGCTCATTTCGGGGAGGATAAGCGGAGTTTTTCCGGTTATGCCTCGAAAAACCCCTTATTTTCACTTTTTTTCCTTCAATAGGCGGGATCTCTCCGTCTATTCAAGCCATTTTTGATGATAATCTCCAATTAGACGAAATTATTCCGTCTATTTATCAGATTTGGTGCTAAAACTGACCACCCAACCGATATGATCGGTTCCTCATGATCCCAGTGAAGGAACAAGCATCTTTTTGTCGACCAGTTGAGAAGGGACTTTGCGCCTTAACACTATTCCAAATTAAAAATTCCCCACTTTCCGAACCGATAAAAAAAGGACCAGAATACCCATTAGGTACTCTGGCCCATATGTTATTATCTAAATACTTTTTCGCTGAATTGAGATAATTTTTCGAATGATGTTTGATCGATATCTTGGTGAAGGCTGTTTCCATGAGAGTCCATGGTTACAACTGCAGTGAAGCCTTCTACTTTAAGATGCCACATTGCTTCTGGAAGACCAAATTCTAATAAGTCTACTCCTTCAACAGATTTGATACAGTCAGCATAGTATTGTGCTGCTCCACCAATTGCGTTTAGGTAAACACCGCCATGCTCTTGTAGTGCTGCAAGAGTTTTTGGACCCATTCCGCCTTTTCCGATAACAGCACGGATACCGAAGCGTTTCATTACATCACCTTGGTAAGGCTCCTCGCGAATACTTGTAGTTGGTCCAGCAGCTTTAACCTGCCATTTGCCTTCTTCATCTTTAATAATAACTGGTCCACAGTGGTAAATGACTTGGCCATTTAAGTCTACTGGAGCATCGTCGCGCTCAGATAGGTATTTATGGATAGCGTCACGGCCAGTGTACATTAAACCGTCAATTTTAACGACGTCTCCTACTTTTAAGGCGCGAATTTGTTCTTCAGTTATTGGTGCTTTCAATGTAACTACTTTGCTTTCAGCTTCTGAAGCAGTTGCCGCTTCTTTCTCAGCTTCCGTTTCAGCAAATTCAATTTTTTCGCCATCTTGGTACAACCAATCGTTGATTTCTCCAGTTTCTGGATTGATGGTTACACCTAAACGACGATATGCCCAACAATTATAGGCAACAGATACAAAGAAGCTTGCTGGAAGACGGTTACCAGCTCCAATTTTACAGCCTAATAGGGTTGTTTCGCCCCCAAAGCCCATTGTTCCAATTCCTAGCTCATTAGCCTTTTCCATGATATAGTCTTCAAGTTTAGCTAAGTCTTCATTAGGATTTACATCTACTACAGATTTGAAAAGTTGATCTTTTGCTAGTTCGTAACCAGAAGTACGGTCGCCTCCGATTCCAACTCCGATAAATCCAGCACTACAACCTTGTCCTTGTGCTTGGTATACAGAGTGAAGCACGCATTTACGAATTCCATCAAGGTCACGACCAGCGCGGCCAAGGCCTTCGATTTCAGCTGGAAGGCTGTACTGGATATTTTTATTTTCACAACCGCCACCTTTTAAAATAAGGCGCGCATCGATGTAATCCTTTTCATGTTGTTCAAATTTAATTACTGGAGTTCCTTCTCCTAAGTTGTCCCCAGAGTTTTCACCAGTTAATGAATCAACAGAATTTGAACGAAGTTTTCCGTCCTTTGTTGCTTGAGCGATTGCTGCTCTGATTGCTTTTTTCATTTCGATTTGGTTGGCACCAACTGGAGTTTTGATTTTGAAAGTTGGCATTCCAGTGTCTTGGCAAATTGGCGATACATTATCATCAGCCATTTTGATGTTTTTTGTGATGGTTGCTAAGCTCATTGCTGAAGTTGTTCCAGAATTTTCGCGTTCTTTAGCAGCTAAAACTGCACGGCGAACGTCCTTTGGAAGATTTGTTGATGTTTCTACGATTAGTTGGTACATACTTTCCTGAAACTTTTCGATATTCATTTGGTATCCCCTTCCCATTGTTCACTATGGTTATTACTTTAGTTAGAATATTTCATTATTTCCCACGTTATCTATTATACTCTGATAGCTGAAGCTTGAAAAGTATCAGTAAATGTTGGGCTCTGTCGAGTTGATTTTATTAGATGAAGATTGTTGTGGATATTTGCCGCAAAAAAAAAGCCAAGATAAAATGAATTATCTGGCTAATCGTTTACTTTTTCTGTCTCTTTTTCGCTATCGCTCTCGTTTTCGCGATTATTAAATTCGCGGCATTTAGATTCTAATTCATCAATATAGGAAATAAGTCTGTCAACATCTTCTAAATTAGTATCTTCAGGATCAATCGCATCAAGTACATCTAAAAACATATTTAAACGATGCTTTAAAAAGTCCACTTGTTGATTCTTATCATGGATCTTGTTACCCAAAAACGTCCTCCCCTTTCTTTCGATTACATCCTATCGAAAAATACAAATTTAAGCAATCCTTTATTAAAAATTATAAAATTTTTCCTTTTAATCTTCATATTTTCTTTGTCTAAAGTGAAAAAAGGCCAAAGAAAAAACGCCTGATTTTTGGCGTTTTTCTTTTAGGCCTTATTATTACCGCGGTCTTTCCATAGCGGCAAAGCTAAAGGAGACGTGATCTTGAATTGGAATCCAGGCCCCAATTCCTTGGGATGTTACATTTTTAACCACAATAACCTTTTTATTTCCTTTTAGCATTAAGTACACTTCACCATAGGTAACCTTGCCTTTTTCATTTACCGCCGGTGCAAATGCATACAAATACCCCAGCCGTTTCTCTGGAATGTTATAGATTTGGTCGTTTTTTGTTCCTAGTCCATAAACCGTTTCAAATGCTAATGGGAGTTTTGTTTTAGTCATCGCCTCACGAAGCATCATTTTTTGGACATCTTCAGAATTAGGTATTTTTGCCGTTAATCCACCCCGAATTAGCTTTTGAGCTTCCTGTACATAATGGATTTGGTAAATAGTCTTACTGCCACGATTATCATAGTAATTCGTATTTATTTTTTGATATTCCCAGTTTGGAGATGTTTCAGTTGATTCATAATTAAGTGGCCATTGACCTAAGTAAATAATTGCTCGGTACCCCATGGCAAACGGCGTACTATTAATCGATGTTTCATTTAACATTTTTATTAAGTCTGGGTTCTCAATCTTTACCTTTGTGGATTTCAGGAGATTTTCGGTTAATTCACTCGGCTGTAGCGTCGGCATATCCTGAGTCGGATTAGGATAGGTATTTTCTTTGGCGATGTTCTTCACAGAATTTGGGATATAATATTTTTCAGGCTTATGATGTTGTGTCTTTACATGCCCTTTCTCTGCAAAAGTAGTTGGTAAAAAGAAAAGCATGAAAAGAAAACCTAAAATTATTATCGAAAATATTTTTTTCATGATGTCTGCTCCCTTCGGCTTTCTTTTTCTTCGTCACATGGTGTTAGTTTTTTCGGAGGGCACAAATATTATCCATTGATTCCATCAATAACTGCAATTTCTACCCATAATTTTATTAAAGATGCTTTTCGCTTTAATTATCGTTTTATTTTTTCTCCAAAATGTGCCTATTCATTTCTGCTAGATGCTATGAGTGCTTATTTGGGAATCGTTTGCACTGTACGATTCCCTTTGACCCCGATTGACCGCCTTCTCGG
>CALCRD010000128.1 GCA_937894355.1 uncultured Bacillus sp. | reverse complement strand
TTTACCGATTGCAGAATTAGTAAGCTTCATTCAAGGAAAAACTCAGTTTTAATTATTTTAAAATCGATATAAATCCTATTTTTAATAAAAAAAAAGAAGTGCAGAAAATGTTTCTGCACTTTTTCCACTAATATTTAATCTGCAAATTTTATTCTGTTCTTCTTCAAACCGAACAAATAGTATATAATAATTATTATATAGTATAACCTTATAAGGGAATAAATAGTCTGTAATGTTTATTTAGTTTAGAAACGCATGTGCATTTCGTGTAAGGGCGGTGAGGAAGATAGAACTCAACAAACGGCAAGATCAAATTTTACAGATAGTTAAGGAAAATGGTCCCATTACTGGGGAGCAAATTGCAGAACGATTGCATTTAACAAGAGCAACACTAAGGCCAGATTTAGCTATATTGACAATGTCCGGTTTTTTAGATGCCAGACCGAGAGTTGGGTATTTTTACACCGGGAAATCGGGAGTACAGCTTTTAACAGAAAAGTTAAAGAAAATCTATGTAAAAGATTATCAATCGATTCCTGTGGTGGTTAACGAAAATGTTTCGGTTTATGATGCAATAGTGACTATGTTCCTTGAGGATGTTGGAACCTTATTTGTAGTTGATCAAAATACGATCCTAGTGGGTGTACTATCAAGAAAAGATTTGCTGAGGGCGAGCCTTGGTAAACAAGAGTTAGCTTCATTACCAGTCAATATTATTATGACTAGAATGCCTAATATCTCCATGTGTCAAAGAGAAGATTTATTAATTGATATAGCAAAGAAATTGATTGAAAAGCAAATTGATGCCTTGCCTGTTGTGAAAGATACAGAAAGAGGCTTCGAAGTGATAGGTCGGGTGACTAAAACCAACATCGCCAAAGCCTTTGTCGCTCTTGCAACAGGGGATTAGGATGGATAATAGGAGCTGATAGGAAGGAATGAATAAGCTACCAATTGTATACGTCGTTTCGGATTCAGTAGGGGAAACTGCGGAACTTGTTACGAAAGCAGCCATTAGCCAATTTAATGGGGCAAATGTAAACATTAAACGATTCCCTTATGTTGAAGATAAGACCAATATCGATGAAGTAATATCTTTAGTGAAAATGGATCGGGCCATGATTGCTTATACCTTAGTGAAACCTGAAATCCGCGATTATATGAGGGAATTGGCAATCATAGAGGGTGTGCAGGCATGTGATTTAATTGGGCCATTAATGGATCAAATTGGTCTGCTTTGCGGAAAAACACCACTTTATGAACCAGGGCTAGTTCGTAAGCTTGATGAGGACTATTTTAAGAAAGTGGAAGCCATTGAATTCGCGGTAAAATACGATGATGGTCGGGACCCACGGGGGATTATTAAAGCTGATATCGTCCTCATTGGTGTTTCAAGAACCTCAAAAACTCCGTTATCCCAATATTTAGCTCATAAAAGATTGAAGGTCGCTAATGTTCCGATTGTACCCGAGGTTGACCCTCCGGAAGAACTTTTCAATTCAGCACCTGATAAATGCTTTGCCTTAAAAATTAGTCCCGATAAATTAACTGAAATCCGTCGGGAAAGATTGTTATCGTTAGGACTAAATGATAAAGCGAGCTATGCAAATATTGAACGAATTAAAGAAGAAATACTTTGTTTTGAAAAATTAGTTGAAAAAATTGGCTGTCCAGTGATTGATGTAACAAATAAAGCAGTCGAAGAAACGGCAAATGTTATTTATAATATGTATCAAAAAAAGGTACATAGAAGGCAGTAATTGAAAATGGATTGGCATGGGGCTGAACACATATGTGTCAGTCCTAAGTTTTTTTAAAAAATAAATAGAAATATCTACCTACTTAGACTATAATAAAAAATTGTGATAAAAAATGTATCAGAATTAGGTTTAGAGATGAATGATAACGAATAAACTATTAATTGTCAGATGTCAAGGAAACGCTCTAAAAAAAAACGACACGTTTCCCTATTTAAAAGTTGCTCGTAAAAGAAGGATTATGTGGAGTGATGTAGAATTATAAGTAATAAAATTAAACAATCGACTATTTATGTCGATGCTGATTCTTGTCCAGTTAAACAAGAAATTAAAGATTTAGCTAAACAATTCTTGTTTGAGGTTATATTCGTTGCCTCTTATGCACATGTATCGAATCATTCTTCTGATGAACGATGGATTTACGTAGATAACGTAAAAGAAGCAGCAGATTTATTTATTTTAAATCATGTAAATAGGAAAGACATCGTCGTTACCCAAGATATCGGGTTGGCTTCTACCCTATTGCTAAAGGAGGTTTTTGTCCTTTCCCCAAGAGGAGACTTGTATCAGGAAAAAGAAATGGAAACTGCACTTGATTTAAGGTTTCTTTCAGCTAAGGCTCGCAGAAAAGGGGATTATGGTAAAGGTCCAAAGCCTTTTTCTAAGGAAGACCGGATAAAATTCATTGATCAGCTGACAATGGTTTTGTCGAATTTTGAAAGGAATCTTTAAAAGAAAGTATAGTTCATTTGAAGTTAAATGATTGTTTGTCTTCAAGTCTTTTCCTTTTGGAGATTCTATCGTAAGTATGGAGTTGTTTTCATGGCAGAACGAATTTCCGAAGATATTATTAATAAACTACGAGAAGAAATTGATATTGTAGATGTCATTAGTGAATACGTTCAACTTAAAAAGCATGGTCGAAATTATTTTGGCTTATGTCCGTTTCATGGAGAAAATACCCCATCATTTTCAGTATCAGCAGATAAGCAGATTTTTCACTGCTTCGGTTGTGGTGCTGGAGGGAATGTTTTTTCTTTCTTAATGGAAAAAGAAGGTCTAACATTCCAAGAAGCTGCCGTAAAGTTGGCAGAAAAGACCAATATTAACCTTCAAATACAAACACCAGTTTCTGCAAAAACAATCCCTAAGGACAACCAACAAATGTTGGATGCTCACGAGTTGTTACGTAAATTTTATCATCATTTGTTAGTAAATACAAAGGATGGTCAAGACGCTCTCGAATATTTGTTAGAGCGGGGATTTACAAAGGAATCAATTGAAAAGTTTTCAATTGGCTACTCCTTACCATCGTGGGATTATACTTTTAAGCTATTATCGAAAAAAGGTTTTTCCGAAGAATTGTTAGAGAAATCAGGTCTAATCATTAAAAGGGAACGTGATGGAAGCTTTTTTGACCGATTTCGGAATCGGATTATGTTTCCAATTTTTGACCGAAACGGAAATACGATTGCTTTTTCTGGAAGGGCACTAGGGGACGATGACCCTAAATATTTAAATAGTCCCGAAACAGTAATCTTTAATAAAAGTAAAATTTTATATAATTATCATCTGGCAAGACCCACAATTCGAAAACATCAACAAGCAGTACTTTTTGAAGGCTTTGCAGATGTAATCGCCGCAGACCGTTCAAATGTGGTAAACGGTGTTGCCACAATGGGAACATCACTGACAGCCGAACATATTGAATTGCTGCGCCGGAGTTGTCAAACCGTTACGATTTGTTATGATTCCGACAATCCTGGAATTGAAGCTGCCTTTCGCGCTGGAAAAATGCTGTCAGATTCACAATTGAATGTTACTGTTGCGTTAATGCCCGATGATTTAGACCCTGATGACTACATCAAAAAATATGGTGGGGACAAGTTCTCACGTGATGTAATAGGGGCTAGTATTACTTTTATGTCTTTTAAGCTTCTTTATTATCGTAGAGGAAAAAATCTTCAACATGAAGGAGAACGGCTGCTTTATATCGAAGAAGTATTAAAAGAAATTAGCAAATTAGAAAAAGTTGTTGAAATTGATCATTATCTAAGACAGCTTGCTAATGAATTTTCGCTTTCTTTAGATGCCTTAACTCAACAACTTCAGATATACCAACAAGGCAGTAAGGAAAAAAGAGGTACCAATGAAACAAAATCAAGACCAGCTTTAGTAACAAAAACTAGGATTGAGCAATTAAAACCAGCTTATTATAATGCGGAACGGCATTTAATAGCCCATATGCTTAAAAGTAGTGAAGTTGCCTATAAAGTTAAAGAATTACTTCAAGGAAATACCTTAAATATTGATGAACATCAAGCAATTTTCACGTATTTACTTGGCTATTATGAAGAAGGGAATAATCCAGATACTAGTCTTTTATTGAATTATATACAAGATGTGAAGCTGCGCAGAATTGTCTCAGAAATAGAAATGATGCTGGTTAATGATGAATTAATCGAAAAGGAATTATCTGATTATATTAAACAGGTGTTGAATTATCATAAATTGTTAAAGATAAAAGAAAAAGAACTTGAACAAAAAGAAGCAGATTGTCAAAAGGATTTTTCAAAAGCAGCTTCGATTGCAATGGAAATCATCCAATTGCGTAAGTCGCTGTAAACATTAAAATAGATGTTTTTTGATTTTTGGAAGGAGGGGGACATATGGCTGAAAAACCAGCCCGTTCAAAAGAGGTCTATTCAGATATGACCCTAGAACAAGCAAAAGACCAGTTAACAGAACTGGGAAAAAAAACCGGATCCCTTGTATATGATGACATAGCTGAGAAGCTAGCGCAGTATGAATTAGATTCCCATCAAATGGATGAGTTTTATGAGTTCCTGGGCGACCAAGGTGTCGAATTGGTCGGAGATGGTGACGAAGCGGATCCAAGTCTTCCTGAGTTATCAAAGGAGGATGATGAGGAGTTTGATTTGAACGACCTCAGTGTCCCACCAGGAGTTAAAATAAACGATCCAGTTCGTATGTATCTTAAGGAAATCGGTCGTGTTGACCTCTTAAAAGCAGAGGAAGAAATTGTCTTAGCAACGCGCATTGAAGATGGCGATGAAGAAGCAAAAAGACGACTTGCAGAGGCGAATTTACGACTAGTCGTAAGTATTGCTAAGCGTTATGTTGGTCGAGGAATGTTATTCCTAGATTTAATTCAGGAAGGAAATATGGGCCTCATTAAAGCGGTGGAAAAGTTTGACTATCGCAAAGGATTTAAGTTCAGTACGTATGCAACATGGTGGATTAGGCAAGCGATTACTCGTGCTATTGCTGACCAGGCAAGAACGATTCGTATCCCGGTTCACATGGTTGAGACGATTAACAAATTAATCCGAGTTCAAAGACAATTACTTCAAGATCTAGGTCGCGAACCAACTCCAGAAGAAATTGCTGAAGATATGGATTTGACTCCGGATAAGGTTCGAGAAATTTTAAAAATTGCTCAAGAACCAGTGTCATTAGAAACACCTATTGGGGAAGAAGACGATTCACATCTTGGTGATTTCATTGAGGATCAGGATGCTACATCACCTGCTGAGCATGCTGCCTACGAATTATTAAAAGAGCAACTTGAAGACGTTTTGGATACATTAACAGATAGAGAAGAGAATGTTCTTAGACTCCGTTTTGGTTTAGATGATGGACGGACAAGAACGCTAGAAGAAGTAGGTAAGGTTTTTGGTGTTACTCGTGAGCGGATTCGCCAAATAGAAGCAAAAGCGCTTAGAAAGCTTAGACACCCAAGTCGAAGCAAGCGTTTGAAAGATTTTCTTGAATAAAATTAACATCGATAAAATAGTTTACTCGCTTTTTGAGTAAGCTATTTTTATTGATAAAAAAAGGTACGCAGTAAAAAATTTGAAAGTGACCCTCGGTGTATCGGGACGCTGGTCAAGATGGGTAACTGGAAAAATTTATATAATTTATTAACATTTTACTGAATTATCTTTCTGTATGCAAACTCATTTACCAAAAAATCGAAATACTAGTTAGAATATTCAAATTAGTATGATTTATCCAAATGCATAACTTAATTTTAATTGATAATGTAAACGCATTCAAGGAAAAATATGGCCTTTTTTTTAGCTGTTTTTGATAATTTTTGTAACTAATTGTGATAAAGTTTACATTAGGGCTTTTACTTATTTGAATTTTCAAGTAAAATAATAATAGTTTGTTGATCTTATTTTTGATCGTAATTACATAGGAGGTAATATTATGAATCGTAATCCAGTCATTCCGTTCATTGTTATAATGGTACTTGGAATCGGGCTAATGTTGTTGCTATCATTCAAAGGTTTAGGCGACGCAGAAGAAATCGCTAATGGTGGTAACGAAGAGAAAACTGAAGAAGTAGCTTTTACACCAGAGGGCAAATATGAGTCATCTTGTCTTGCTTGTCACGGTGCAGATCACAAAGGTAGCGGAGCATTCCCGAATTTAATCGGAGTTGGCGACCGCAAATCAGATGATGAAATTAAAGAAATATTAACAACTGGTAAAAACAACGTATCAATGCCTAAAGAATTAGTAACACCTGAAGAAGCAGACGAAATGGTTAAATGGTTAAAAAGCCTTAAATAATTTATAGAAAAAAGTCCTTTGCATCAGCAAAGGACTTTTTCTATACTTAAAAGAGTGGTTTTTACTACAGTTAGAAAGAAAGAGTGGAGATTTATTATGAATTCGGAATTGCTATCGCTCCGGCTACAAACAGTTGTTAACTATATACCGCAGGGGTTCAGATTAGCTGATATTGGCTCTGATCACGCTTATCTACCATGTCATGTCGTTTCAAAAGGGACGGTTCCATTTGCAATTGCTGGAGAGGTCGTCGAGGGACCGTTTACTTCTGCCGTAAAACAGGTACAGGTAGAATGTCTTGAAGCGAAAATTTCGGTGCGATTAGGAAATGGGCTTGAGGTAATCAACCCAGGAGAAGTTGATTGTATTACGATATGTGGAATGGGAGGGACGCTCATTTCCAATATTTTAGATCGCGGAAAGAGTAAGCTTCCCGAAATAAAACGTTTAATTTTACAACCAAATATTGGTTCTAGTTCTTTAAGACGATGGTTATTAGAAAACGATTGGATGCTGATCAACGAAGATATTGTAGCTGAAGATGGAAAGGTTTACGAAATACTCGTTGCCGAGCATGGAGATCCCTACGCTGGTTATGAACGTGATGACTTAGAAGCTGGATTATTACTTGGCCCATACATAAAGAAACAGAAAAATGCTGCCTTTATCCACAAGTGGGAAGGGGAAAAGGCCAATTGGCAAAGAATCCTTAAGCAGCTTCAACTGGCAGAGGATTCACTACAGAACCAATTGAAAAAGCAGGAATTATTGCGGAAAATTCAAATTGTTGAGGAGGTATTGGAGCTTGAAGAAGATTAACGGACATGAATTGATAAGCTTATTTGAACAATTTTCTCCTAAGGGATATGCGATGGAGGGGGATAAGATTGGTTTGCAAATTGGTCGGTTAAATAAGCCAATCGAAAATGTCATGATTACACTAGATGTCCTAGAAAATGTGGTGGATGAAGCAATTGAAAAAAATGTGCAACTGATCATTGCTCATCATCCTCCAATTTTTCGACCTTTACAAAAACTTGTGACCGATACACCGCAAGGACGAATGTTAGAAAAATTGATAAAACATGATATTGCGGTTTATGCAGCCCATACTAATTTGGATGTTACTAGTGGTGGGGTAAACAATCTTCTTGCTGAAGCGCTAGGCTTGCAGAATGTTGAGATATTAGTGCCAACACACGAAATGAAGCTAAAAAAATTGGTGGTGTTTGTGCCTAAGACCCATAGTGAACAGGTTCGACAAGCTATCGGTAATGCCGGTGCAGGGGCGATTGGCAACTACAGTCATTGTGCTTTTTCTAGTGAAGGAACGGGTTATTTTTTACCTGGGGAAACAAGCAATCCTTTCATCGGGAAGGTTGGAGAAATCGAAGCCGTTCAAGAAGAACGCCTAGAAACAATTTTTCCAGAAGCGCTTGAGAAGAAGATTTTATCAGCCATGCTAAAAGTTCACCCTTATGAGGAGGTAGCTTATGATATTTATCCTCTGAATAATAAGGGAGCGGAGCTTGGTCTCGGAAGAATTGGTACGGTTCCGGAAATGAGCTTAAAAGATTTTTCACTGCATGTGAAAAAGGTATTTGGCTTGAGTGGTGTTCGTGTTGTTGGGGATTTACAAGCCCCAATTAAGAAGGTTGCAGTATTAGGCGGAGATGGCAACAAATACTGGAATCAGGCCAAATTTAGGGGCGCTGATGTGTATGTAACGGGTGATATGTATTACCATGTTGCCCATGATGCCTTGTACGCGGGACTCAATATTGTAGACCCAGGTCATCATGTGGAAATGGTGATGAAACAAGGGGTTACTAAAGTATTAGTTGAAAAATGCGCTAAGAAGGGCTATGAGGTTAATATTTTCCCTTCTGAATTAAACACGGATCCGTTTCAGTTTGTATAAAAACGATTAGGGTATTTTTTTGACTTGCCAAGGTCGAAAAATCATTATAGAAAATTAACACAGCCTAAAAATAAAAAAGTAGAAGTGGTTGACTTAATGTCAGCCACTTCTACTTTTAATATTAATTTTTTATCTTCGGTAAAATTCTGTTTAATGGGACTTTCTTTTCTTTTACCCAGGTTGACTCATCCTTGGGATCAAATTGCTCAAGGAAGGTGATGACTTCCTTGGTGATTGGTGTTGGAGTCGAAGCGCCTGAGGTAACAGCGACAGTTTCTGCTTCCTTAAGCCAGTCTAAATTTAATTCTGTGATATCAGCAATCCGATAGGCTTTAGTCGCTGCAATTTCCTCGGAAACTTGCGCTAATCGATTGGAGTTATTACTTTTTGGGTCACCGACTACGATAAGTACATCGGCTTTGGTAGCTTGTTCTGCAACCGCTTCTTGGCGAACTTGAGTGGCCATGCAAATCTCATTATGAATCTCAACATGAGGAAACTTCTCTTTGACTTTCTCCATGATATGTTTGACGTCCCACTGGCTCATCGTGGTTTGATTAGTTACGATGATTTTATCTGCTGATAATTCAAGGGCATCAACATCAGCTACGGTTTCTACTAAGTGAACTGCGTGAGGGGCCACACCAACCGCTCCCTCGGGCTCTGGATGTCCTTTTTTGCCAATATAGACGATTTGATAGCCTTCTTTTTCCTTTTCTAAAAT
Source organism: uncultured Bacillus sp. (assembly GCA_937894355.1). GTDB lineage: Bacteria > Bacillota > Bacilli > Bacillales > Cytobacillaceae > Bacillus_BU. The sequence goes on along the minus strand of CALCRD010000128.1, from coordinate 823 downwards.
TAGCATATGAGTTTTTGTCACATCGGGACATGTAGCATCAATTGTTATTAGTCCTTTTTGTTTTGCCAGCTCGCGGACCTCTGGAGAAATTCCATGAGCTGTAAAAATAACCGTCCCTTGATCAACTTGGTCAAGAATTTCAAGCCGGTTTTTACCATCTAAAGTAATGATTCCTTCTTCAGCAAAGGCATCGGTAACATGCTTGTTATGGACAATCATGCCTAGTATAAAAATAGGTCTTGGTAATGATTTATCTAAAGCGGCATTCCGTGCAACGACCATTGCATCAACAACACCGTAACAATATCCCCGAGGTGATATTTTAATGACCTTCATGAATTTGTATCCCCCTAATTTCTAGTTAGAATCTCCCTTACCGTCATTATTATATAAAACTTTCACAAATAATTCAAAAACACCGCTAAAGAGGATGGAACAGAAAATCATACCATAACATTCATGAAGATGATTACCTCAAATTTGCACATTTTATTGTATTTCTGAGTTGAGAATTGGGATAAAGATGATGAGATTTTTTAAAAAATGATTAAAAATTGAAGATTTTTAAAAGAATCTCGTTATAAAACTTATATTTCATTGGAAAATTAACTTTTCCTGGACGAATGGAGTTTTTTTATAACAATTTTCCTTTTGTTTAGGAAAGTCGGGGCTCATTGAAGGGTAAATGTCCGACATTCAGGGAGAAATGTCCGACTTTCAAGGAGAAATGTCCGACTTTCAGGGAGAAATGTCCGACTTTCAGGGAGAAATGTCCGACTTTCAAGGAGAAATGTCCGACTTTCAAGGAGAAATGTCCGACTTT
>CALCRD010000127.1 GCA_937894355.1 uncultured Bacillus sp. | reverse complement strand
TTTTTATTGATATGCGGGCGGGAAACCATCGCTAATACACTGTTTGTCTCAATATCAAGAAGGACAAGCCCCCCTTTGTTGATTCCGTGTTGCTCTACTAATTTTTCTGCCAGTCCTTGAAACCTTTTATCCAAACTGGTTTTAATATTAACCGGGTAAAAAGGATTAGCCGTATCAGCATATTTCACATTGATCCCGAATAAGGGAGCCCCATCACCATCGACATGATAGACAAGCTTTGATTTCCCTTCGGCAATTAAAAACTCATCAAAACTTTTTTCCATTCCAGATATACCTAGAAGAGTTTGTTGAGAAAATTCTTTTTCAGGGTAGCGTTTTTCAAGCTCGGCTTTATTTTCCTTGACGACACCGATTAGTTGTTCTGCTGGCCTGGAGTCGAGAAAATACTTTTTTTCTACGGCAAAAACACCGGGTATTTTTAATGAATTAATTTTTTTCATTTGCGAAGCTTTTAGGCGAATAGGTTCCGAGCCACCATAAGCAAATGGCTCCTTAGCCTCACGAACACTTTGGAGCAAATTTTCTTTGTTTTCACCAATGATTTTCGCCACCTCTGATGCATCCCAATCAATCTTATTCAAAAAAGGAAATAATATAAGTACAGGGATTTGTTCATAAATAAATGGGTCGCCATTGCGATCAATAAAATTCCCTCTCCCACTATCGAGGATTACTTCTTGGGAACGTTGCTTGACACTGGCTTCCAATAAATTAATTTCTCGCTTAGTAAAATTTTCGGTATACAATAATTGAATCTGAATTAATCGCCCAAAAAGGATGCTAAAACCGATACCGCTGATGACAAACCATATCACAACTCGTTTTTTTAACATAAAAACACCTCGTCAAAAGTTTTGACGAGGTTTAGTCATTTCAAACAATATAAATAAAGATTAGCCCAAATTATTTAATTGTGACGATACGAACGCTCATTTCTCCACCAGGAGTTTGAACGGAAACTTGATCGCCTACTTTTTTACCCATTAAGCTTTTTGCAATTGGGGAATCATTAGAAATCTTACCTTCAAACGGATCTGCTTCAGCACTTCCGACGATTATATAAGTTTCTTCATCTCCATTTGGAAGCTCGATGAAAGTTACAGAACGTCCTAATGATACTGAATCACCGCTCATAGCATCTTCTTCAATAATTTCCGCATTGCGAATCATATTTTCCAAAGTAGTAATCCGGCCTTCAACAAAAGCTTGTTCTTCTTTAGCTGAATCATATTCAGAGTTTTCTGAAAGGTCGCCAAAGCTACGTGCTGTTTTTATCCGTTCAACAACTTCTTTTCGTTTTACAGTCTTTAAAGTCTCTAATTCCTGTTCAAGTTTTACTTTACCTGCTTGAGTCATCGGAAATACTTTTTCTGCTGCCAAAACCTTCACTCCTTCTAATCTTCACAATTATCCATTGAAATTGTGGAAAAAATTATGTAATGCAATAAATACATACTAGCGCGCCCTTTAAAAGGACGCGCACCAGCTTTTTTATTATTATTTATGCTATTGTGTCATAAAAATGCTTTTTGTTCAAGAATTGTTTTGATTTTTGTTGCCATCAAATCAATTGCTACACGGTTACGACCGCCTTCTGGAATGATGATATCAGCATATCGTTTGGTTGGCTCAATAAATTGATTATGCATTGGACGCACAACATTCACATATTGATCAATAACCGACTCCATCGTCCGTCCACGATCCCTGATGTCTCTTTTCAAGCGCCGAATTATTCTCAAATCAGCATCCGTATCAACAAAAAGTTTAATATCCATTAAATCACGTAATCGTTCATCTTCTAAAACGAGTATGCCCTCTAAAATGATTACATCTTTTGGTTCAACATGAATACTTTGATTAGAACGAGTATGAATGGAGTAATCATACACTGGCTTTTCAATCGAGTTATATTGAAGCAGTCTCTTAATATGCTCAATTAACAGGTCATTATCAAAAGCTAGTGGATGATCATAATTTGTTTTTAATCGCTCCTCAAAGGGTAAATGACTTTGATCCTTGTAGTAATAGTCTTGTTCAAGAATTAGGATAGAATGTCCCTTGAATTTATGATAAATTGCTTTTGTTACACTCGTCTTTCCAGAACCAGAACCTCCAGTTACACCTATTACAACAGGCTTGCGATTCATTTTTTAATTCTCCTTTCGCATCATGTTGTTCGGGTACACCTGCCGGTCCATTTTAAATTTTACAATTTGCAGTGGATGACGTGCGGCATCAAGTTCGTTACCATCCTCATCCCAAATGGTTTCAACTACAAAAGTGAAATTATCTATTTCCGGACCAAAAAACTCTACTTCATCTCCAGGTTTAAAATAATTACGTTGTTGAAGGGTAACCATCTTTGTTTCCGGATTGTAATCCATGACTAGGCCGGCAAAATCAAATGTCGTCTTCTTGCTATGGTTTCCAAACATTTGCTCTTTAAACCCTGGTACCCCTTCAAAAAATGCTGAAGCCGTTTCTCGGTTTGCACATTTATCTAATTCTTTAAGCCATTCAGGCTTGATTTCAAAATGGTCTGGATCGGCACAGTAGGTATCGATGACTTTTCGATAAACACTTACTACTGTTGCAATATAGTGAATCGATTTCATCCGACCTTCGATTTTTAAACTATCAATTCCGATTTCAATCATGCGCGGTATCGATTCTAGTAATTTTAAATCCATCGGACTCATTGCAAAGGCTGAATCATTTTCAGAGTATAATGGATTTTCGCTTTCGCCTTCCCGTTGAAAAAGATCATAGTCCCAACGGCAGGATTGACAACATCCACCACGATTTGAATCCCGTGCTGTCATGTGGTTACTAAGCGTACAACGGCCAGAATAAGCGATACACATAGCACCATGAACAAAGGTCTCGATTTCGATATCAACCTTTTCTTTCATCTCTTTAATTTCTTCGGCACTCGTTTCCCGGGCCAACACTACGCGTTCAAGGCCTTCCTCTTTCCAAAATTGAGCAGCCTTCCAATTCGATAGTGATTGCTGTGTACTCAAGTGCACTTCGATTTCCGGAGCAATTCGCCTACATGTTTCAATAATGAGTGGGTCCGCAACAATGATTCCGGCAATTCCCGCTCCTTTAAGACCCTGGATATATTCTTCTAAGCCTTCAATATTTTCATTGTGAGCAATAATATTTGTCGTTACATATATTTTTGCATGATATTTTTTAGCAAACTCTACTCCCTCTTTCATTTCTTCGAAAGTAAAGTTATCAGCGTTTGACCGAAGTCCATATTCCTGTCCACCAATAAATACAGCATCTGCGCCATATTGGACAGCAATCTTTAATTTTTCTAAATTCCCTGCGGGCGCAAGGAGTTCTGGCTTTTTAACAATAACGCGTTTTCCATTGACTATTTGAGAGATATTGTTTTTCGTAGTAGCAGTCATCCTTATTGCCTCCTTTTTTAAAAAATAAACGTCTAAAGGTTAATAGACCGTCTCTTTAAAGAAGAAGCCAGTATCAAGCGGACGATTTGCCGGTTGAATGTTTTCAATTTCTTCTAATAAATCGGTCTTTAAATCCTCATATGCATCGGGGTCTTCAAAACAAACATCAACAGCTTTACGGTAAAGCTTGGTTACCTCAATCATATATTCTGAGCTTTTCAAGATTCCTTCTATCTTAAAAGAATCTACTCCAGCCTCGATTAAATCCTGTAATTCATCAATAATACAAATATCGTTTGGACTCATGATATGCGTCCCATTTTCATCTTCAAAAATCGGATATTTATTTCCGCGCTCTGCATCATGAAGGAACATATTTTTTTCAAATTTGCTTTGTGGCACTTCCAATGATTTTCCTTGATATTCAAAATAATTCCCCAGTAAGCTCCGTTTTGATTGGAACATACAAGACATCCCATGGACCTGAACTTCAATTTCCACTTCGGCATGCTCTTTAATTTCTAAACAGGCATCCATATTAATTTCTCTAGCTAAAACGGCCCGTTTGGCACCTTTCCTGCCCCAATAGTTACAGGTATACCAATTAGTTCCAGTCGTCTCTGTGTTCCAATGTAGTTTCATTTCTGGTGCTACTTCACGAGCAACCATTAAAACAGCAGGGTCACCAAAGACAATGGCATCGGCCTTTTGGTCTCGCAAAAACGTCATATAGTCAGCTAACTCGGCAATTTTTTCATTATGAAAAATAGCATTCATAGCTACATAAACTTTTTTTCCTAATGTATGAGCAAGCTCAATTGCTTTAGCAACATCATCCCGGTTAAACTCACCTGCAAGGCGTAGCCCGTAACGTTGTTCTCCAATGATAAATGCATCGGCGCCAGCTTCAGCCAAAGGAACGATATCATCTACGCTTTTCGGCGTTACTAATATTTCTGTTTTTTTCATCATTGTCACCTCTTTTTGCTGATTGCCAGCCCATCACCAACAGGTATGATCACAGAATCGTAATCAGGGTGCCCCATCAACCAGCTATTAAAATTATTAATTTTCCTAACTAAAGCTCGGATGTTTCTATTCTCAATATTACCCTCAGCTACCATACCTTTAAACAAGACATTATCGGTAATGATAATCCCTGTATCACTAAGATATTTGGAATACATGTCAAAAAAGCGTTGATACTGCGCTTTAGCGGCATCAATAAATATTGTATCGTAAGGAGCATAAGCTTTAATTTCAGCTTCCACTTCCAGAGCATCTCCGCTAATTAATACAATTTGCGATTGTTTTTCAGCCCTTTTAATATAGTCTTTTGCCTTTTCCAAACGCTCGGTATCTCTTTCAATCGTGACAATCTTCGTGTTTGGAAGAGTATAGGCCATTCTTAAGGCAGAATACCCAATTGCCGTTCCTACCTCTAAAATAGATTTAGGTTGTTGGATTCTGAGGAGCTGAAGCATTGTTTCAATTCCTGTTAACTCCATAATCGGAACCTCGAATTCCTGCGCATACTGTTCCATTTCAGCTAAAAGCTCTGGTCGATCTTGAATTAATTCATTTATATATATCTGCAGCTTTTCTGTTTCCAAGCTGCCCTCACCTCAATCCGGTAAAATGTTGTTTTAGGCAAGAAAAAATAGCGTTCACAGACTTGTTCTCCCGTTAACGAAAATTCCTTCTCAAGGGGTCAGTAAAGTCTGTGGGTGACGCTATTGCATTGGTGATTAAAAACACTCGAATAATTTTATCACAAAAACAACATGAGTGCGAATCTATTTCTTAGCGGTAATATGCTTAGCTTTTTGTTGATTGTGCTCATTTAGTGTTTTTGTAAAAATTACTTCTCCTTCACCAGTAGCTAGGAAGTAGAAATAATCTGTTTGATCTGGGTTTAAAGCTGCCTCAATTGACATCGTACCTGCATTAGCAATCGGACCTGGAGGCATACCCTTATATTTGTAAGTATTATACGGCGAATCATATTCTAAATCTTCATAAAGCGTTCTTGGTTTATGTTCTCCTAGTGCATATAAAACGGTTGGATCAGTCTGCAAAGGCATCCCTGCTTCAATCCGATTGTAGAATACACTAGCAATTTTCTCGCGGTCTACTTTCGCTGTCGCCTCCTCTTCAATTAAAGAAGCCATAGTAAGCAATTTATGTGGCGACATTTGTTGTTCAGCCATTTGGGCGCTATACTCATCTAATACAGCCATAGTTTTGTTCAACATTTCAGTTACAATCATCTCTACCGACGGATTTTCTTCATAAAAAGAATACGTTGCCGGGAACAAATAGCCTTCTAGAGGATAATTGATTTTTTCAGCCGAAATTTCATTTGTTAATAACTCAGGATACTTTTCTTTAAGCGGATTAATGAATTCTGAACTATTTAATTGATTAAAAACCGTTTCATGAGTTTGACCTGTTTTTTCAGCAATAATTTTGGCAATTTCGGTAAGCTGCTTTCCCTCTGGAATGGTTATTTTCAAGACCACTTCTTGAGTTACCTTGCCTGTTTTTAGACTTTCAATAATCTCCTGCATACTCATGGCTGTTGTCATCTTGTAATCGCCAGCCATAAAACCAGACTCATTTTTGAATTTCACGTAATACTTAAATACTTTTGCATCTTTTATAATTCCTTGTTTTTCTAAAATTTCGCCAATTCCAGTTGCGGATGAGCCAATTGGAATGGTTACTTTCTTTTCTTTGGCAGCATCTTCCGAATCTACCGGTTTTAGTGAAGCTCCGATATAGAAATATCCCCCGCCAATAATGCCCCCTATTAATAAAAACAACACTGCAAAAACAATCAGAACGATTTTTCGAACAACTTTGGCTTCACCTTGAAGCTCTATCTTCTTTTCCTTTACAATGTCCTTATTGGATTGCTTTCCCTCTGACAAACGAACCCCTC
>CALCRD010000126.1 GCA_937894355.1 uncultured Bacillus sp. | reverse complement strand
CTTATAGTGCAATTAACTACGATCAAGAAGTTAATCAACCATCAATAAATTCCGACAAAACAATGGTTTTTGAAACAGTAGAAGAACTTTTAATAGCGATAGGTGAAAAAAATTCCGTTGTCCATCATGCAATGGTGTTTCAACAAACCCTTATGAATGCAATAGCGGTGAGGAACTGTCAAAAGGTAAAACTTGCGATTGGAAAGTGTACGGACTTTTCGGTGCTTTAGGAAAAGGAACTTATGTTTATATCAAGGATAAATTAAAAGGAGAAACAATTTTCACGCCTATTTCTTGGGAAGTAGTTACTGCATAGCACGTTCAACAGTTGACACAAACTGTGTACGTCTAAAAATACAAAAAGACCGTTACTTGGTCTTTTTGATTAACAGATTGAGTTTTTCTATTACTGAATGTATTTGGTCGATTATCACCAAAAGTAATCCAGCAATAATACCAATTAATGCACCCATTGCACCGCCACCTAAGATAAAGCCGATAACTACTGTAATAGTTATATATAAAATAAATTTCATCTAAATCCCTCCCTCTTTAAATGTTGATGTATCAACGGTTTAACCCATTGTAAGGGTGTCAAAAAATATTTTTTCGACACGTTTACTAACTGTGCTTTGATGATATGCGAATCTTCAAACAGGTGCAGGTACGCTACGCGGTCATCGTTGGATAATGCTGGTAACGATGATCATGAAATATACGATGCACATGGATCTCCGCATGGCTTATGATGACGTACCCTCCCATGTCTCTTGGCGTCTAAGCACCCACATTCCTTCGTTCGGTCTAGTCATAAGGCGGAGGCTGGCGAAGCTCCTATAGGGACTCAGTGGTCGTATGGTTAATATAATGCCGGCTTCTCCGTGTCATCCATTTTGTCTAATCATTCACTTGGAATGTGCCTAAGCCGCTCTTTCGAGCTTGGGAATATCCCTCGTCATTTGCTCAGCGTCAAATGCCACATGTTTCGTACAAATTGCGTGTAATACCTTTAATAATTTTCCACACAGAACCACAATCGACTGTTTCTTGCGTAATGGATTCACTTGTCTAGTCGTGTAATATTCGTGCAGTTGGCGAAATGCCTTGTTATGCCGGATCATCGGCATCATCACCCGAAAGAGCAGCGCGCGAAGATGGCGTCTTCCTCTTTTGGAAATACGTTTTTGTCCTTTGTGCTGTCCGGAAGAGTTCTCCCTTAGTGTCAATCCCGCTAGTTTAAGTAGTTGGCGTGGATGATTGTAATGGGCGAAGCTACCGATTTCAGACAGTAGGTCGATGATTGTTGCGTCCCCAAGACCGGGAACGGTTTTCAGATATTTGTACTCTTCTGTTGCCTGAATCAGTTCCGTCAGCTTTTCCTGAAGGGACTCAAGCTCTTTTTCAAGCTGGCGATAACGTTGGACAAGTGTGGTGATTTCAGTACGGGCCATCATTTGTCCTTCTGTTACGCCAATGGAGATGCCTGCGTAATCAATCAGCTGTTTCGTTTTTGGCATCTGAGGAGATTTTAACCCCTCCACCTGACGGAAAAGCTCTAGTAATTCCATCGGTTCTTTACCTGTTATGTCATCTGGAAATGGTGTACATTCCAAAACGGCAAGCGCCATCTTTCCAAATGACGGAAACACTTGTTGAAACTCTGGAAAGTAGCGATCTGTCCAGCGAATCATTTTGTTTTTCATGGCGTTCATTTCTTCGACGAGATTCCCTCGAAGTGTCGCACCAACCCGTAATTCAGCCTCCGTCTCTTTCAAGATGCGTGGATAACTGTATCGACCATCTTTTACCAAACGGGCGATGACTAGTGCGTCCTTCACATCATTCTTTGTCTGGAGATTGTCATCGAGCTCTTTTGAACGTTTCACATGCATTGGGTTACACATGACAAGGGGGATGCCCTGGTCTTCAAGAAAGTAAGCAAGATTGAGCCAATAATGGCCTGTTGGTTCGATGCCGATAATGACATCTGATTTCCCGAATTCCTTCAAACATTCAAGAATTCGTTCATAAAAGAATTCGAATCCTTGTCTGGATTGATGAACTGGAAATGATTTTTTGAGGAGCAGGCCTCGTTCATCCACCATGCAGGCATAGTGAGTTCGCTTGGCGATGTCTATTCCAATAACAAGAGTTTTGTCAGTGACTTGATTAATTTTATCGTTTTGCGTAAAATTCATTAGTGAAGTCCTCCTTGGTATCTAAATTAGGGGTCAATTCGTGCTGATTTGACACCCCGCATCATACCAAGAGGGCTTTTTGTGTTCAAGTCCCCTAAAAAGCTTCTAACAGGAATGCTCCTAATTCAAATATCAAACATTTAAATACGAATATTTTATGTAACCATTTACCATCTTCTCCCTTACAACAATAATTCTCACACAAGTTTCATATGTTGTCAGCGTAATTCGTATTGCGGTTTTCCGAAGTTCTTTTTGTTCATGTCCCAATTGAAACGTGTCCAACATTAAACCGTTTATAAATGATAGGATATACCTCGCAATAGAACGAGTAGATTGTTGCGGTCTGAATTCACCTTTACGCATACCTTCATTTAATACTTCTTCTATAGCTTCAGCAGTCCGATTATAACGCTCAGAAATGTAAGGGAAATTATCTTTATTATTTGCGTAATTATATGATAAAAAGAATTCCGCTTTTGCATAG
>CALCRD010000125.1 GCA_937894355.1 uncultured Bacillus sp. | reverse complement strand
TGATTGGAGCGGAAGACACGCAGACTCCTGCAGGAGCACGAGCTGAGTGAGACTGCGGAAAGCGAAGTGTCTGTAGCGGAAATCAACAACCAAGTTTCATAGAGCCAAAATAATCAGGGAAAACATCTTAAGTTATGCGAATAAAAGGTGATGAATGTCACAAAAATAACGTATATGTTTCATGATTCTGACAAAAAATAGAAATAATCTCTTCCCTTTAACGTTTACAATATAAATAACGAATAGAGGAAGGTGTTATTATGAAGAATCAACCCGTAAATACTAAAGATTTCATCTTTTCAACCTTTGTAACTGATACCGACAGTTCTATTGAAGAATTCAATGTGGAACTTTTTGATTACTCCCCTGAAATGGATTGTACCGGGGATCCTAAAGTAGTGATAACAAATTTTGACGAGCTAATAGATTTCTTTGAAACATTAGGTTAGATAACGTCTTCAATAGAGACAATGTTCCAGATTGGTCGAACTCCCTCACAAAAATAACTATAGGTTTAAATCCTGTAGTTATTTTGGGGCGTCGACCTTTTTTTCATATTTACAAAATAGAACTGTCGGGTATATTCAACTCCCCTATATCACCTTTCAATTATAATGTAAAATGTTCAGTAATTTCTCCGCTTTCAACCAAAATGTATTATAGTTAGTTTAGAGTGATCAATTGGATTGTTTAGTCGATATCATTTATAAGGAGATTTTTATGAAGAAAAATGGAATATTATTAATTTTATTACTGATGATTGTGTTAGCAATAGGAGGATTTTTATTGCTAACAAATGGAAATCTGGCATTAAGCGGAAATGATCAGGAATCAATTGAGGCTAAGCTCCATGTATCTAGAAGTGTTAAAACCACTGGAAAACAGTTGGTAGAAACGGCAACGATTGGTGCTATCGGTGACATATTAATTCATAGTCAGGTGTATAATGATGCCCAGAACGGCAATACATATGATTTCAAGCCGATGCTCAGTAAGATGAAATCTATTTTGCAAGCACCTGATTACCTATTGGCCAATCAAGAAACAAGATTAGGTGGAGTCGCACTTGGATTATCAAGCTATCCGACTTTTAATAGTCCACAAGAAGTTGGAGATGCCCTAATTGATGCAGGTGTAGACATTGTTTCGACTGCCAATAATCACAGCCTTGATAAAGGCGCCAGAGGGATTCTAGCAGAAATAGAATACTTTAATCGTGTTGGTTTACCATATGTCGGCACATTTAAGGACATTGCCGATCAACAAACATTACGAATTCAAAATGTTAATGGAATCAAACTTGCCTATCTTTCGTATTCCTATGGAACAAATGGAATTCCCGTACCTAAAGGGAAAGAATACTTAGTAAATTTAATTGACAAAGAAAAAATGAAGCAAGAAATTCATCGTGCTAAGGAAGTAGCCGATGTCATTATCATGAGTGCTCACTGGGGCAACGAATACCAACGAATTCCAACTAGTCAGCAAAAGGAACTTGCACAATTCCTTGTTAATGAGGGAGTCGATATTATTTTCGGTCATCACCCTCATGTTCTGCAACCTATTGAATGGCTAGCCGATGAAAAGGGTCGTAAAGCATTAGTGGTCTATTCACTTGGTAACTTCCTTTCAGGTCAGCAATGGGATTACAAAGATATTGGTGGAATGGCTACTATCGATATCAAAAAAACAATCACAGCAGCCGGTACAAGTATTGAGTTAGCTAAACCAACCTTTACACCGACATATGTGTCACATCAAAATTACAATAACTATCGAGTCGTTCCTCTGCAAGATGCAGGCGCTTATGGTTTAGAAAATGCCCCTGCAAAATATGAAGAAATTATGACCCATATGACACAATGGCTCCGCTAATTTAGCGGAGTTTTTTTGACCAGCTGAGGGTTTACGGTTACCATAGCGACTTAGTTTTTGTTGTTCGAATTTATCAGCGTTTAAATGGAAATCTTATAAAAGACAGGAATTCAATCCGCAAATTTAAAACCTTTGGTGGCAATTATCTTACGGAATTATGAATTTTATGTTTAATACGTTAGAAATAGTATTTGACCCATCGACAGGTCATTAATCCCTACTTATAATGGAGACATACCCGATGAAAGGAGTTTTTCAGAATGAAAATCCGCATCAGTGATGAAGCCGCAGCATGGTATAAAGAGGAAATGTATTTAACGCAAGGTGATTGTATTCGATTTTTTGCCCGATATGGGGGAGTTAGTACTTATCACCAAGGGTTTTCTTTAGGACTTTCGAATGAAAAACCCGTGGATATCGGCGTGAAGATAGAAAAAAATGGCATTATATATTTTATTGAAGATAAAGATCTTTGGTATTTTGATAATCATGATTTTTATGTTGATTTTAACACTAATATTAACGAACCAGAATTCCGTATTGCCAACTAAAAAAGAGCAGGCTGTCTGCTCTTTTCTTTAATTTATTCTTTCACCAAATTAAACTGTTTAATCCTTCTTTTGTTAAAATCTCTATTCTCTTGTCTCCTAGTAAATCGTAATGAGGATAAGCCTTTTTTCTGCCATCAATCCACTCAGGTTTTAGGTTGTATTGGCTTCCCCAAGATATTAATTTTTCTAAATCACTACAACCGACCTTGGTAACTGTTTTGTACTGAGGAAAACGGTCATCAAGCCAGTAATGAGTAATAAATGCTATTTCCCCCTCTTCAACCTTCCGTTTCCATTCGGCGAGTTCTAGCCGCTTAATTCCAAATGCCATTTCTTCACCTCAACAATTTGCTTGTAGTGGTTCCTTCTTGGCATTTTCGTAGGCTTCATGCCAATCCGGATAATTTTTCTTAATTGAAATAGGTCTGAAAGAATCTTTTTTGGCACAAACGTGTTGTGATTGCCCGGTAACAGCCAATTCTCCACTACTTGTAAAAATTTCGTAGCCATATGTAACACGGAACCCATCATATTTTTCTACCCAGGTATGAATGGTTGCAACTTCACCATAACGAAGTGGCTTTTTATAGCTTGCCTGAATATCAATTACTGGCGAGATAATCCCATCCTTTTCCATTTCAGCATAGCTAAAACCAAGATCCTGGATAATCTTTGTCCGGCCTAGTTCCATCCAAACCAAATAATTGGCATGGTACACAACACCCATTTGATCTGTTTCTGCGTAGCGAACTTCAATTTCTTTCGTTGAAACAAGCATGCTAATTCCCCTTTTTTATGTGGATATAATCTATTTTACCATATAATTGAAAGATCAAAGAGAACTGTGCTCACAGTACTTTGTTCCAAATGCAAGGATGATGATCGTATTAAAAATAGGAACGACCCATCCCCAAAGGATAGGTCGTTGGTTAAAAATTGTTTGTGGAGTTAATTAATCTCGATGTTGCTGCGCTCTATATTCATCTTTTACCTCTTGGCGCATTCCTTCAATGCTCTCTCGGCGACGTTCGTTCTTTGCTTCAATTTGCGAACGCTGTTCTTCAGAATTGGCAAAGTCTAATGATTCTTCAGCCTCATCCATATTTTCTATCGTGTGGACGATCATCTCTTGAAGTTTTTCGACATTATCACTACGGTCATCTGGTTTTGGTCTATTTTTGGCCATCTTGCACCCTCCCTAAAGAAAATAGCTTACAAAGGTAGTGTGTATCGAAAAGCAAAAAATATGAAGGAAAACTGTGGAATCACTCTCAAGAAAAAATTAGATATATAGGATTTTTTCTTGTTAATGAGGAACAACAAAAAACCCGCAAAAAAAGCGGGTTCAGTATATGATAATTACTCCCCTTTGGTTTGGATCACTTGGGGATGTTGTCCAGAGCGATCTTGCATTTGCTTCCCTTTGTTACCACCAAAGCCTCTGGGTTGCGTACCTATATGTTCCGGAACAAATTGTTTACTTCTTTTCTTCGGTTTACTCACATTTATCCCTCCTAAAGCCTATCGTTTCCATTTTAGAAGGAACTTAATTATGTAAATAAATCCAAATCGGTTTATGTCTATTCAGCTTTTTCTACACGCTTTTCTTCAAGTCTACATTCAATCTTTTCCATTGCAATCCGATCGCTCAAAAGTTGACGTTTATTTTCTGAAACAAGTTCAGCAAAAGAACGTTTCCGAGGTTTTCTCATTCAAATCACCTTCCTTAAATATTATTGTATCAATCATTTTGCCCGAAAACGATTACAATTATTACAACTTTTTGAAAATTTCTTTAAGTTTTAATTATAGTGCTAACGTTTGGTAACTTATTTGGAGAAAAATGATTACATCTTAAGCTGATTACCGAGATATTACCTACCAAATGAGATAAAGTGAAACTACCATCATCTGGGTTTTAATACCCATTAATCTGCAATTTCAAAATTAGATTAATAAAAAGACATTGATTAACTCAATGTCTTTTTACATCAATTTACTTGGTGTATTTTTTCATATCATCTATGGTCATTTTTCCCATAAAAGTATGAGTAATCTTTCCTTTTTCATCTAGAAAAAATGTAGTTGGAATTGATATGATCCCATAGGTATTCTTTACTTCATCGCTTTGATCTAAAACGATTGGGAATGTATATCCCCCTTCTTTTGCAAAACCAGCAACGTCATTATTTGGATCCAAATTAACTGCTAGTATGGTCACATCATCTTTTGTTTCTTGATAAAACGCTTGCATTTCTGGCATTTCAGCTTTACATGGTGGACACCATGTTGCCCAAAAATTGAGCAATACTTTCTTACCTCTTAAATCAGAAAGTTTTACAGATTCACCTGTTAATGTTTTTAATTCGAAATCTGGAGCAATACTCCCTACCTCAAGCCCGGACAACTTAACCTGTGTTGACGTTGAAGGGTTCTTATCTTCTTTTTTATCCATAGCTTGCACCATAGCTACAGTAAACAATGCAACTAGTGCAACTGCAGCAATCACCTTTTTAATCATGCTGCACCTCCTTCGATTTATACCATATAAGGTATTTTAACCTAAAATAACTAATAAAACAAAGAAAACAGCGTATTGTTTTGCAAAATTTGCGAAAAAGCGACATCTCACTAACACTGCAAATAGGTTATGACAAAAAGGCTAGTGAATTATTTTTAAACAAGCAAAAGACGCCCGGTAATAAATTATCGGACGTCTTAGTAAAGGTTAGCTTAAGTTATTAATTAGCTATTTTTGATTCTTTCACGTAATACCATTTGTAAAATACCGCCATGACGGTAGTAGTCGATTTCAACTTCAGAATCGAAGCGTACAAGTACTTCAAATTCTTTCTTGTTGCCAGCTTCATCAGTAGCTGTAACTTTTACAAAATCACGTGGTTTAACAGTTTCATCAACTTGAACTTCGATTACTTCTTTACCAGTTAAGCCAAGTGTATCTGCGCTTTCTCCAGCTTTGAATTGAAGTGGAAGAACACCCATTAACACTAGGTTTGAACGGTGAATACGTTCGAAGCTTTCAGCGATAACTGTTTTAATTCCTAAAAGGTTAGTTCCTTTAGCAGCCCAGTCACGAGAAGAACCCATTCCGTAATCTTTACCAGCTAAAATTGCAAGACCTGTTCCGTTTTCTTTGTATTGCATACAAGCTTCAAAGATTGAAGTTACTTCACCAGTTGGCCAGTAAGTAGTCACTCCACCTTCAGTACCTGGAGCAATTTGGTTACGGATACGGATATTAGCGAATGTACCTCTCATCATTACTTCATGGTTACCACGGCGTGAACCGTAAGAGTTGAAGTCGCGTGGAGAAACGCCTTTTTCGATTAGATATTTACCTGCTGGTGTATCTTTACCAATTGATCCTGCTGGAGAAATATGGTCAGTTGTTACTGAGTCACCAAATTTACCAACAACACGTAAACCAGTTAATGGTTTAACTTCTTCTGGATCTGGTTTTAAACCTTCAAAGAATGGAGGGTTAGCGATATATGTTGAATCCTCATCCCAAGTATAAATTGGTTCATTGCTAGTTTGAATTTGGTTCCAACGTGTATTGTCACCAAATACGTTATCATATTCTTTACGGAATAATTCTGGAGTTACTGTTTCTTTAACAACTTCATTAATTTCCGCAGTAGTTGGCCAAATGTCTTTAAAGAATACATCGTTGCCATCTTTGTCTTTACCGATAACATCATTTTGAAGATCGATGTTTACATTACCTGCTAATGCATATGCCACAACAAGTGGTGGAGATGCAAGGTAGTTACCTTTTACAAGTGCATGAATACGTCCTTCAAAGTTACGGTTACCAGAAAGAACAGATGTTACTAATAAATCGCTATCAGCAACAGCTTTTTCGATTTCGTCTTTTAATGGACCAGAGTTTCCGATACAAGTAGTACAACCATATCCAACTGTGTTGAATCCTAATTTTTCAAGGTATGGAAGTAAACCAGAATCACGTAAGTATCCAGTTACAACTTTAGATCCAGGAGCTAAAGAAGTTTTAACGAATTTAGGTACTTGTAAACCTAATTCAACTGCTTTTTTAGCAACTAAACCAGCGCCAACTAGAACGTATGGGTTAGAAGTATTTGTACAGCTAGTAATGGCTGCAATCGCAATAGCACCTGTTTTCATTACTGCTTCGTCACCATTGTCAAATTTAACAGTGATTTCTTTATCAAGTTCAGCTTCAGTCATTCCAAAGCCTTGGTTTCCTTGTGGTGCGCTTACTGCATTAACAAAAGTTTCTTTCATTTTAGAAAGAGGAATTAAATCTTGTGGACGTTTAGGACCTGAAAGATTTGGCTCAATCACTGAAAGATCGATTTCAACAACTTTTGTATAAACAGGTTCAGCACTTGCATCTAAGAATAAGCCATTTTCTTGGCAGTATTTTTCAACTACTTGAATGCCTTCTTCATCGCGTCCTGTTAAACGTAAATATGCTAAAGATTCACCGTCAATTGGGAAGAATCCACAAGTTGCGCCGTATTCAGGTGCCATGTTTGCAACAGTAGCACGGTCAGCTAATGGTAAAGAAAGTACGCCAGGTCCGAAGAACTCAACGAATTTATTTACAACTCCAGCTCCACGAAGAACTTGAGTTACTTTTAAAGCTAAGTCAGTTGCAGTAGCCCCGTTTGGAAGCTCACCAACTAATTTAACACCAATAACTTCTGGTACTGGGAAGTATGAAGGTTGTCCAAGCATTCCTGCTTCTGCTTCAATACCACCAACACCCCAACCAAGAACACCAATACCGTTGATCATAGTTGTATGAGAGTCAGTACCCACTAATGTATCAGGGAATGCTTCGAATTGTCCTTCTTCGCCTTCGGCAACGTGAACAACATCTGCAAGATACTCAAGGTTAACTTGGTGAACAATACCAGTTGCAGGTGGAACTGCACGGTAGTTATTAAATGCTTTTTGTGCCCAGCTTAGGAATTGATAACGTTCAGCATTACGTTCGAATTCTAAGTCCATATTTGCATCAAGAGCGCTGTCAGAACCGTAGAAATCAACTTGTACTGAGTGGTCAATAACTAAATCAACTGTTTTCTCAGGATTGATTGAATCAGGATTTCCACCCATATCAGCCATTGCTTTACGAAGTGAAGCAAGGTCAACTACAGCAGGTACTCCAGTGAAATCTTGTAGGATAACGCGTGAAGGTTTGAACGGTACGTCAATTTCCTTCAATTCAGCAGTTCCCCATTTAGCAAGGTTTTCAACGTGTTCTTTTGTAATTACACGGCCGTCATATTGACGAAGAACTGATTCAAGTAATACTTTAATGGAATATGGAAGATTGGAAACCTTTCCTAGACCAGCTTCTTCTAAAGCATTTAAACGATAGTAGTTATAAGTTTTTCCGTTCAGGTCAAACGATGCACGTGCTTGGAACACATCATTTTTTGACAAAACATCATTTTTTGACATATGTATTACCCCCTATTTAAAAATATCAAAACCAAAGCTAGGTTATTGTCGTATATATGCGAATCTTCACCCATCCTAAGCTTTCTCACAATTCTAATAATAATACAATAGTTTCTATTAGTAAATAAAAAGAAAGTTATTGTAGCTGATAAGTTTTTCTTATCGTATTGAGCGTAATTATTATAAATCATGGTAATTCTTGATTTGTTCCCCTTGATTTCTCTACTAGAGGAAATTCGAAACATTATTTCTAAGTTATATTACCATATTGAGCATTTCTTGTAATTAATAGGTAAAGAATAAGATTGGAGGTGAAAACATTGTCAAAGCGAAAGGCGAATCATGTAATACCCGGGATGAACGCAGCTAAGTCACAAGGTAAAGGGACCGGATTTAGCGAGGAATTTTCTAATGAACCCCTAACCGAAATGGAGAAGCAAAACAATAAAAGGCGAAAAAAAAGTCAATAATTGCCGAAACACAGTAGTGATTGTCAAACATTAACTATTGTTAAAAATCAAAATTAAAACAGCGGTCTCACATTAAGAGAGACCGCTGTTTCTTATGTTTAAGTAAGCAATATATGCTCAGTCTTGAAGGTTTACTTCATGTATAATGGTTTCTAAATCGATAATGAAGCGTTCCAACTGTACTTTTTGGTGTTCCGAAGCCACCTCTAGAGCATTTTCTATTTGTTGATATGCTTCATTTACTTCGTTCTTTAAATGCTTTAATTGGTGACCATAGCTTGAACTGTCGTTGATAATTTCACTATATAATTCTTGAGTATCTTCCATTCCTTGCTGTGCTGCTTGGAAAGCTTGTTGTTTATTCTTGTGATAAGGCATATTACTGTCTCACTCCTCATTCAATTGTACCGTTAAATTATCCAGTTTCACGAAAAATATTCAACATCGGGAAATCTCCTCGATTTTATTAGGCTGCTAAGCTATCACAGAGTCAGTCACACTAAATATCGTTTTTAAAATGGTTTGCAACTCAGAAATAATCTCCAAGATGAACAATTTATTATTCCCAACGTATAAAATATATTAGATTCCTTATCCTATCTTTAGGAGGGATTGCATCATGAACAAAAACGATGGTAAAGATATGCGTAAAAATGCTCCAAAAGGTGGAAAAAGTGGGCAGCCAGAACCATTAAGTGGTTCTCATAAAGTGAAAAATCGGAACCACACCAGACAAAAGCATAACCAGCATCATGATATGTAGTTAATGTTAATCGGATTAAAAAACATAAAAAAATAACAGGAGAATTCGTAATAGAATTTACCCTGTTATTTTTTGTTTTATAAGCTTTCCTGATATATCTGAGATTTTCCTGATATATCTGAAATTCGAACCTTATTAAAGTTAATTGAGTTTTTTCAGCGCTTCGATTATTATGTCTTCCTCTTCAAGTGCTACTGTCCTTAAATCAAGCTGTATTTCATCATTTTGAATTCGAACAATAATTGCCGGAGAATTTTGAGTTCGTAACATACGAGCTACTCTTTCGGCTGTTAGGGTTGCATGTTGTATGACAACCACTGAGGTAGGTAATTCCACATCCGGCATCGTCCCTCCGCCAACTTGACTGCTCCCAACGATTATTTTAGCACGGTAATTTTCAGGAAGTTTTGCACAAAAAGTGTTAGCTCTAGCGTTTATTTCATCATAGGAATAAAGCAAATTGCGAATCGTTGGGATATTCTTTAATTCTTCTCCACCCTTTAAGTAATCAATTAATGTACCTTCAAGAGCAGCGAGTGTCATTTTATCAACTCGGACTACACGGGCAAGCTGATGTTTTTTTAACTTATCGATTAACGCCTTTTTTCCGGCGATAATCCCTGCCTGTGGTCCGCCTAATAGCTTATCACCACTAAACGAAACAAGATCTGCTCCCATTTTTAATACTTCGGAAACGACTGGTTCATCTCCAATGCCATGCTTTTGGAAGTCATACATGACCCCGCTCCCTAAATCTTCATAAAAAATAACCTCATCATGTTTTTTTGCTAATTGGGCTAAGTCCACTGTATCGACCGATTTGGTAAAGCCAATTGTTTTAAAATTACTAGTATGTACCTTTAAGATCATGGCTGTTTCTGGGTTAAGTGCATTTTCATAATCGTAAAGATGGGTTTTGTTCGTGGTCCCAACTTCTACTAATGAAGCTCCGCTTTCCTCCATAATTGAGGAAATTCGAAACGAGCCACCGATTTCTACTAATTGACCTCGAGAAACGATGACTTCTTTTTCACGCGCTAATGCGCGCAGGATAATATAAACGGCTGCGGCATTGTTATTAACGACCATTGCCGCTTCAGCCCCTGTAATTTCCTTAACGAGAGATTCAACATGGCTATGCCGTGAACCCCTCTCTCCTTCATCAAGCTTATATTCTAAATTTGAATAGTTCTGAGCGGTTTCCAGCACATGTTCAGTAGCTCGATCACTTAGGCGGGCTCGACCCAGATTTGTATGTAAAATAGTTCCTGTCGCATTAATCACTCTTTTTAAGGTAAAGCTTATGTTCTTATGCACAGCTTTTTCTACTAAAGAAAAGAAATCTTCAATAAATTGGCCTGTGTTGGGTTCAACGCCTTTCCATGTTCCACTTAGTAACTCTTCTCTGACTTTATCTAAAATCTGTTTCATTACATTTGTTAAATAATTTGTTTCCAACCCGTTTTCTTGGATTATTTTATCAAAACGCGCTTCCTTCTGAAGCTCATGAACGGGAGGCAATGATCGTAATAAGTGCTTCAAATAAATCCCTCCAAAAATCAGCTTTCGATTGTTATTATACCATTTTAACACTAGCAATACATGTTGATACACAATGGGTAATTGATTTTCCGTTTCTACCCTTAATCATTGATAAACGAACTCATATTGATGCGATGTTTTCAAATAAAAGGTATACTATATAGTGGAGGTGGTAACAGATGAGCGAACAAGAAAAAGTACGCCTTACTTCATTATCATCAAAAGCTGGCTGAGGCTGCAAAATTGGTCCTGAGGACCTGGCGCAAGTATTGCGTCTACTACCAAAACAAGAGGCAGTTCCTGAATTGCTTGTTGGACATGAAACATCTGATGATGCCGGGGTTTATAAATTAACCGACGACATTGCCTTAATTCAAACTATTGATTATTTTACTCCGATTGTGGATGATCCATATAAATTCGGACAAATTGCTGCTGCTAATGCATTAAGCGATGTATATGCAATGGGTGGTGAACCAAAGACCGTTCTTAACATTGTTGGTTATCCTGTGAAAAAACTTGGTCCAGATATTCTTTCAGAAATCCTACGGGGTTCTGCTGATAAAGTTAAGGAAGCGGGTGCAATTACAGTTGGCGGTCATTCAGTTGATGACGCTGAGCCTAAATTTGGTTTATCTGTAACTGGAATCGTCCATCCGGATTTATTTTGGAGAAATGTTGGAGCAAAGCCAGGCAATCTGCTGGTGATAACCAAGCCGATTGGTGTTGGAATCACTACTACCGGTATTAAACGCGGCGTTGTCACTCCTGAACAAGAAGAAATTGTTACTGAAACGATGGCGATGTTAAACAAAACAGCTGCCGAGGCTTTAAAACCTTTCCATCCTTATGCCGTAACCGACGTTACTGGGTTTGGCTTAATGGGACATGCTAGTGAAGTGGCAAGAGGTAGTGATGTCAGCTTGGAATTCTCACTTTCAAAAATCCCTGTTTTACAAGGTACTTTTGAATTAGCTAAACAAGGTGTGGTTCCTGGCGGATCAAAATCGAACCATAAGTGGCTTGTAAACGATATTGAATATTGCGACATTGAATTCGATGAACAGCTCGTCCTATGTGATGCCATCACTTCTGGTGGTTTATTGGTGGCTTTAGATGAAGCAGAAGCATATCAATATATTGAAGCCCTGTACCAACGTGGTCATATGGTCGCTGAGATTATCGGCAGAGTAACCGAGAAAAAAGACAAGCTTATTTATGTAACTCGAGATTAACTTTTAAATTACTACTAAAAAGGTGGCAAACCCAATTGGGTTCAGCCACCTTTTTTTACCTGCTAATTGTTATGATCCAGTTTAATTGGAATCCTGATTACGAATTTTGTCCCTTTATTTTCTTCACTAGTAACAGTGATTTCTCCTTGATGAAGCTGCACTAATTGCTTTACAATCGATAAACCTAGACCGAACTCTCCATAAGGATTATTGGTGCGAGAAATCTCTGCTTTATAAAAACGGCGCCATATTGATTCAATTTCAGCAGGAGAAATGCCAACCCCAGTGTCCTCAATTTCAATAATCGTTCCATCCTGTTCAGATTTACCACGGAGCCAGATGGTGCCATTTGAGGTAAATTGAATACTGTTTTTAGTAATATTTATTAATATTTGTGTAAGGCGGTCATAATCAGCATAAATATTTGTTTCACGATCGACTTCAACGATAATATTATTATTTTTAACCTCTGCTTGGGATATTAAAGTCTCTTGGATAATTTCGAGTAACTCCGACAACTGGATTTCCTCTTTAAATAGTTTAATCTGATTTGAACGTATTTTTTCATAATCTAAATTTTCATTGACTAAACGGATTAATCGCTTCGTTTCCTTACTAACGAGATTGATTCCTTTTTCCTTCTCCTGCTCTGGAATCATTTTACTCCTCATCCCCTCAATTACACCACTTATCGTCGTTAACGGAGTACGCATTTCATGGGAAACATCGGCCATAAATTGCCGCCTGCGTTTTTCTAAACTATCGATTTCATCCATAGAATTCTTTAATTTTTTTACCATATTATTAAAATCAGTAGCCAATTCGCCGATTTCATCAAAAGTAGAAGAAGGTAATTTCACATCATAGTTTCCAGTTGCGACCATCGCCGTTGCATCACGGATCGCTTGTATACGCCGAACATGAATTTTGGACAGTAGCCAACTTAATAAAAGGGTTACTGACAAAGCGATAAACACCGTATACAGTAAATACCGATTGATTTCAGTGATCACTTCACGTGAGCCGCTAATCGGAGATAGGAGCAAAATTCCCCCTAGGAACCTATTATTTTCAAAAAAAGGCACAACAACAAGTGAAACCTCTTGATCAAATCGTTTCAAATCATGATCAAGAACAAGCGTTTCCCCTTCGGTAATCAGTTTCCATTCTTTTGCATCTAAATTAATTTGCGGAATCTCGCCGACAATCGGATAAACGACATTACTACTTTCATTAAAAATAAAATATTTAATGTTTCTAGCTTTCAACACCGAGCTATATTGATTTAATATGATATATTGATCTCTGGCATCCCTAAAGGTTCTAAATTCTCCCAAAATGTTTTCGCCGTAGTTAGTCAGTTCTTCAGCCTTATCTCGATAAACAAGACTTTCCACATAATTAGAAAAAACTAAACTTAAAATCAAAAAAGCGACAAAAAGGATGCTAATATGACTAATAAAAAGCTGATAAATATACTTAAGCTTCATCGTCAACCACAGATTCGTCAAACTTATAACCTACACCCCAAACTGTATGTAAAAAGGGCTGTTTCGAAGTGCCAATCTTATTACGTAACCGCTTAATATGGACATCCACCGTCCGTTCATCGCCGTAAAACTGATAGCCCCAAACTCGTTCTAACAGCTGTTCTCTAGCGAAAACCTGCCGAGGATGCTCGATAAAATAGTAAAGTAAATCAAACTCTTTAGGGGTCAAATTGGCAATGGGCTCACCGTTTAATAACACTTCCCGAGTTTCTTTACTAATTTTAAAGTACTGTGTTTCTAGATAATGAGTTCCTGACGTAGCACTTTCATCTTTTCCAGATAAATTCGTTCTGCGCGAAACCGCTTTAATCCGCGCCATTAAGGCTAACGGACTAAACGGTTTGGTAACATAATCATCTGCACCCATTTCAAGCCCCAGGACTTGATCTGATTCCGTATCTTTTGCCGTAAGCATAATAATCGGGATTGTTTGATTTTCTTCTCTAATTTTACGACAAATCGTCACACCATCCATATTTGGCAACATCCAATCAATAATTAATAAATCCCATTCGCCGGTTTTATAACGTTGAAAGCCCTCCAAACCATCATTTACAAATTCACCTTCAATTCCTTCTTTAGAAAAAAACATCTCTATCATCGAACAAACGCTTTCATTATCCTCAATCACCAGTATTTTCATAAAAAACACCTTCCTAATCATTGCATCCCAATCATAAACTTCAATTATAGCTTAAGTTTAGCCATATCAAAAAGACATAACACCTAAATTAATCTGTTCCTATTTCTAAGGTAAAACGTTTTTTAACCACGTTCAACCGTTATTTGTTTTTTTACAAAAGAATTAATAGTGCTGAAATAGTTTGTTAATAATTTGTTCATGATATCGAGGATTATTGAAGTTTTTTGAAAGATTTTGTGGAAGTGGAATATGACTGGTGAAATTATTAATTAACAAGTTTCATTATTGAAATTAAGGCTCTGTTAAACTTGGCTGTTGATTTCCGCTCCAGACACTCCAATCAATCAACAATGTGTTCAAAATCAACATTTATCATTAACAGAGCCAAAATTGAATAAAAGGATGATTGTGATCATCCTTTTTTGTCAGCTATATAAATGCTAGCCATTTGCTATAAAACAACTAGCATTGTACTATCGTTCTGTTAGAATGCTGTAATATAAGGCTTTTAGTGGTAATAATTTTCTGTTCGTTAATTAATCAACTGTTTGTGTTGAGATTTGCGCCCAGCGGTCTTTCTGTTTTTTTATTCCAATAAGTACGTCCTGTTCTTCGCTATTTTTCAAAAAAACAAAGCCCTTTGCCTCTTGTAAATAGAGTGCTGGTTGTCCAATGCATCCTTGTTCGCAAGCGGTGGTAATTGTATCCAATAATGACAAAGTTTCAACATCAGTTTTACCGCTTAATATTAGTTCTTCAGTGCTTACTTCGCGAAATTGATCAAGTTGAATATCAAAACGGTCTTTTATCTCAGCAATCATTACATTGTTCTGCTCTTTTGCTTTTTGATCAATGTGCGCCAGAGTAACGATATTGTTCTGGTAAATAAAGCTCATATAACCTACTCTTATCATTAAAATTGCAAAAGCCCCAATTAATAGTAACATTACAATTCGCATGCGTTTTAGTAAGTTTTCCCTAAAGTCCTTCACATGTCTCCCCCCAAGATTATCATCTATCATTGAATATATGCTCGTCCAGATTTCATTAGACTTTAAAAGGGGGAAATTGTTGAAGGTAATGAAGCAAAATATATTAATCTCAAAGTCCCTGAATCTGATGAGTGTCTCCTCTAATTTGCAAACAGCAGCTTATTAAATTAGTAAAAACAAAAAAATGATGAGCATTTCCCCTAGTTGCCTGAGGTGCCCATCACTTTTGTTTTTCACCGTTAGTATTCTTTTATTTCTGCTGCTGCTTTAGCTTCTTCTAACCAAACGGAATATTCTGCATCCAATTTTTCACTGAGAAGCAGTTCTTTTACTTCGGCCTTTTTATCTTCAAACTTTACCTCTTCAGCGGCTTTCTTTTCAGTGACTTTAATAATATGGTAACCATGCTGTGTTTTTACCGGTTCACTAATTTTATTAATTTCTAAGGAGAAGGCAACTTCTTCAAATTCTGGAACCATATCACCTCTTGCAAAAAAGCCTAAATCGCCGCCGTTATCCTTTGATCCAGTGTCTGTAGAATATTCTTTTGCCAGCTTAGCGAAATCTTCCCCATTGGCTAGTTTATTTTTCACTTCCTCAGCGGTTGCTTCATCCGCTACTAAAATATGGCTTGCTTTTACTTGTTCACCTTGATCAAAGTTAGTTTTATTTGCTTCATAATATGTCTTTAAATCAGCATCAGTAATTTTAATCCTTTTTTCAAGCACCTTGGAGGATAAAAGGTAGGATTCAATATCATCTTTGACTCTACTCAAGCTAACTCCGCTCGCTTTTATAGTCTCAGAAAATGCCTCCTCACCACCATATGATTCTTTAAGTTTAGCTAGTTCTTTGTTAATTTCAGCCGAAGTCACTTTAATGTTTTGTATCTTCGCTTCTTGCTCCATTAATTTAGTAGAAATAAGAGCTTGCAACACTTCAGTACCATACTGTTGGTTTAACATACTATTCAGTTCAGCTTCGGTAATCTCTTCCCCATTTACTTTGGCTACTGCATCCGGTTTCAAGAAACTAAACCCCAGTAGTATTCCTACGATAATAATCAAAGTTGCTGATGATAAAATAATAACTTTACGATTTTTCAAAAAAGAAAACATATTCCATCTCCTCTGTGATTCTTCTGCTTTCTTTAGCTTAGCTAGGAAATGTGAATATTCTATTACCAAACCATGAAAGGGGTATGAAAATTAACGATTTTTTGTAGTAAGTTTTTAAAACCACAACAAAAAAACTAACTGGCAATGGTCATTTTCAAACCTAGCTTTTCTAACATATCTATTGTCATTCTTGCTAAGTCATAATTTGTTTTAAAGCCCCACTCAGACCTTGCCGCACTCGCATCAATCGAATCTGGCCAGCTGTCAGCAATTTTTTGACGAATTGGTTCAATTTTGTAAGTAATCTCAAATTCAGGAATATAGCGACGGATTTCAGCGGCTATAGCATCGGGATCAACGCTCATCCCTGTTACATTATACGCATTTCTATGTGTTAAATGGGCAGGATTTGCCTCCATCAAATCAACTATCGCATTCAAAGCATCAGGCATGTACATCATGTCTAGAAAAGTTCCTTGGTTAATATAAGAGGTATATCGACCATTTTTTATGGCCTCATAGAAAATTTCCACCGCGTAGTCTGTCGTTCCTCCGCCTGGTGGAGTCATATAAGAAATCAATCCCGGGAATCGTAAACCACGAGTATCCACGCCAAACCTTAGATAATAGTAATCCGCTAATAGCTCTCCAGCTATTTTGTTAACACCGTACATCGTTGTTGGTCGCATAATAGTCTCTTGAGGAGTGTTCACTTTTGGAGTAGTCGGTCCAAATGCCCCAATTGAACTTGGTGTGAAAAATTGACAGCCGCATTCCTTAGCAGTCTCCAGAGCATTTAGAACACCTCCCATGTTTAAATTCCAGGCGAATAGTGGATTAGTTTCAGCTGTAGCCGATAATAGTGCCGCCATATGAATGATTGTATCGATTTGATAGTGGTTAGCCATTCGATACATGGAATTACCATCTGTAACATCTAATAGCTCAAACGGGCCTGATTCAAGGATTTCATTTTCAACTGTGCGAATATCAGTGGCAATCACATTGTTAGTTCCATATATACTTCTCAATTTTCCAGTTAATTCAGAGCCAATTTGACCTAATGCACCCGTTATCAGGATTTTTTTCATCAATATTAGGGCGAGGATACTTCGACTTCAACGAAGTAAGTCGGAGAGGAATCGCTTGCCCTACCTCCTTTCACATAATAGCGTTTGAGCATATTCCACTCGTTTGAGTTTCTTCCAACTGGCAGAGGCATGGACTTTGGCTCCATCTAATAAACGAAGGTCAAAATAGCCACTGCTCCGTCTGCCAAAGATAAAACACTCTTGTCCTTCGTATATCACCTTGTCAAAGAGTTGAAACCCTTTGACCAAGCGAGGAGCTTTGTTGCTTTTGCGTTTACCCCCTTTTGAAATCGTCGCCTTGTGTAATTGACGATTGTTTTTGCGTACACATTTCCAAAAATACATGGTGTTCGTTGGTTTCGCCAATGAATTGCCACTGATGCAACGGGCATCCACCGCATGTTCTTTGGGTAAACCAAGGGTAATGCGGGTATGCTTCGTTAAATAGCCATACGTTAACTGAATGTTTGGATAGATAGCTTTCAAACCATTGTAGATAAACCAACGCATGACGGTCATTTGAGAGGCATCCCGTAAGGTCTTTGATTTCCGTTTGATCGTATGCTCTAAACCTTTGGCATGGATTTCGTGATGACAGGTTTTACATAGCGTAATCAGGTTATCAGGAGCATCTCCACCTGTCTTACGACTTTCAATATGATGCACATTTAAAATGGGGTCTTTCTTTTTGCCTTTGCACCGTTGACAGGTATGCCCATCCCGATACAGCACATATTCCCTGACATTCCAAAAGCCTAACTGGTCGCCTTGCTGATATTGTTCGCCTTCAATCAAAGGGTTTTTGAGCAACTGTGTATCAAATTGTGCCACTTCCACGGCTATATTGGTAATCGGAAGAAGCTGGTGAGCTAATTTCACCAATTTAATATGCGAGTCGACTTTGTTTTGTACCGAAGGAGCGAGCCATCCTTCATTTCGCTTCCGATTGAGAAAGCGACAATCTCTGTAACGAGTGGTGCGACTTCTTCTGGCACATCGAAACTGTCTGCGTTTGGCTAACAATGCTTGTATATCAGTACGAAGCTGTGCTTCGCCCTCTAATAACACCTTCTTTTCTGTTGTAGCGGATATACCAACATGTTTGGTTCCCGCATCCACGCCAAGAGAAACGGTTTGCTTGTACCCGCTACTCCCATAAAGCAGTTGGATGGTAAACGGTGTTCGTCTAATCATCTTTACTTTCTGCTGTTTTAATAAAATTCTTGCCTTGCGTGGAGAACACGGCATAAGCGGTTCTCCTATTTGGTTTAACACGTACACGAACATAGCGTGTACCTCCTTTTACAGAGTATTTACCTCTTACCCAAAGTTAGAAAGGCTTGTTGAGCCGACAGCACCGCTCCTACCCATCAGAGCTTTTAACCATCGACGACAGAGCAACAGACTTGAGGAGCATCCGAGGGTGTCGTGACCTTTCCAACGTAGTCTCAAAAGAGACTGAAGGTAGTACAACAAGGGCTTTTGCAAGCCCCCACTTCAAGCCTCTTTAGAGGCTAAGTGGTGGGTTGTTGACCGTCAGTCCCCCATTTTTTTCTAAAAAGGATTTTTCTCGAAAAAATGCAGTCGTTTTACGATAGATGAATAAATTAAATAAGTTCCATCTCTTTGCCAATTTTCCGATAGATAGAAATAGCATGATCGAGCATGTCTTTGGTATGTGCTGCGGTTGGCATATTGCGAACTCTTCCTGCTCCTTTGGCCACAGTTGGGAATACAATTGCTTTCGCATAGACACCTTCTTCGTATAACCGTTGACTGAACCTTTGAGTTTTCACTTCATCACCAACGATACAAGGTGTAATTGGCGTTTCACTGCAACCAATGTTAAAACCTAGCTTTTTCAAGCCTTGTTTTAAATAATTTCCATTCTCCCAAAGGCGTTCGTTCAGTTCCGTACTCTCTGATAAAATATCAATCGCTTTTATACAAGCAGCCACATCTGCAGGTGTTGAGGATGTGGAAAAAAGGAAAGGCCTACTGCGCACCTTTAGCCAGTCAATTAGTTCCTGTTTACCAGCAACATAACCACCAACAACACCAATTGCTTTGGAAAGGGTACCGATTTGAAAATCAATTTTATCCGATAATCCGAAATGTTTTACCGTCCCTGCACCCTTACCTAATACTCCAGAACCATGGGCATCATCAACATAGGTGATAAGGTCAAATTCCTCAGCGATTTCAACAATCTCAGGGAGTTTGGCAATATCACCATCCATTGAGAAAACACCATCGGTAATCACCATAATTTTATTATATAAACCTGATTCGGTTGCCTGTTTTGCTTTTAATCGTAAATCTTCCATGTCGGAATGTTTTACGCGAATAATTTTTGCTCTAGATAAGCGACAGCCATCTATAATCGATGCATGATTTAATTCATCTGACAGAAACGCATCATTTTGATCCATTACTGCTGAAATCGCCGCCATATTACAATTAAAACCTGATTGATAGGCGATTGCAGCTTCAGTATGTTTAAACTCAGCTAATTTTTCCTCAAGCTTCACATGTAGTTTCAAAGTTCCGTTTATTGTTCGTACCGCCCCTGCTCCTACCCCAAATCGATTTATTGCATGTATTGCAGCATCTTTTAGTCGTTGGTCGGTGGCCAGTCCTAAATAGTTATTAGAAGAAAGATTGATAAGATCCCTTCCATTAATTGTTATAATGGGTCCATTTGGACTTTCAAGAGGGTCGATCACATTATAAAGGCCTTGGCTTTTAAGTTCCTGTAAATTTTCGTTTAAGAAATTATGCAAACGCTTACTCGACATTTGACACACTCCTAAATCTTTCAGAATATTAACAACAGGAAAAAAGATGTCCTTTACTGACGGACATTGATTGTGCTAATAAATCGTTATTTAACGCAGGATTCTTACTTATTATTTTAACATAGAATTATATTGTGTACATAGTCAGAGGACAAAAAAACATCCGCAAACCCTCCCTTCGGTTTAGTGCATTAAAGCAGCGGGGGACAGTCCCCCACTGCTTTAATACGCTAAAATAATTTATAAAAGAAGCGGAATCCCTAAGTTGGGATTCCGCTTCTTTTGATTTGTTAGTTATCACAATTATCGTGCTTAATCCCAATTATTAAACCAGGACTTGAGTTTCTCTTTAGTAACTGATAATAATGTGTCTTCCCCTTTTGCCGCTTTTTGTTTATGCCATTCATTATAGCTAGCAACAGAGATAAGAATCGAACCGGAAATTAACAGGTACATCCACCATGGGAGATTTCCCCAGAATGGTCGTGTTTGTAAAAACACATTTAACAACAGGACACCCGAACCGACAATGAAATAGGCTTTATTTCGTAAATACATTCCGACTAACATCGAGATGAGCGACAAGGTACCTAAAATCAAAGCATCATAAATCGTGTTGCTGGCTAAACCATCCTCAACAAGTGCCAAGGAAATCAGCACAAGAACCGCCCATTGCAGGTAATTCATATATTTTGAATATTTTTCGCCAGTACAACGTTGCAAAAAGACAACGACTGCAATCCAAGGTAAAACATAAACCTCTCGTTCCCAAAGGTCTGGAATCGTTAACCAAGAAACCGTTGAATAGTAGGGTTCTAATAAATAAACACCGGCAGCAATTTTTAGCCACATTGACCAGTCTTCAGGTACTCTTGCTTTTTGCAACCACAAGCCAATCGAAATCAACAGCCCGGGAACAAGGTATGTCAAGATAAGCAGTTCTGATCGGTACTCATAGCTGGATCCAAAAAACAGGAAGGCAATAATAGTAAATCCATCTATATTGGTAACTAGGTTTTTGTCATCTTTTTGAATAAAACTGTGATGAAATAATTGTCCAGCAAGAATCATCCCTGCTCCGATTAATGCCAGGATTAACAAGTTTATCTCCATCGCCAGTTCCGCAAATTGTACATATTTCGTTGTAGCTACATAAATGAGTAGCGTAGGCAGGATGAAGATTAAATTCCATTTTTGCTTACTAAGGAAAATTAGCAGTACTATCGCATAACCTACTGTGACCAAATAGGATGTCAAAGTATAAGGATAAACTAGGGTAAAGCTAATAATTCCGATTAATGAAAATGGTACAAAGTAATACATCGTTCGCTGTTTGTAATCAGGATTAGCAAGCAGCCAGAATCCAGCAATAAGACCACTGGTACTAAGGAATACATATGAAATATCCCAATGTAATCCTGTATACTCCAACCCGGATATTATCGTCCAAAACAAAGTGAAGAATGTAGCGTATAAACCAAGCTTTGTTTTCCATTCTGCTTGGACTAAATAGGTAGTGAAAGCATAAATAATGGTTGCTATTAGAAAACTCCAAATTGAGATTTCATAATAAGCCATGACCGACAACAGAAGCGCGAATGGCAAGTAGAGATGACCGATCCAAGTAAACGCCTCTGCCAGTTTTTGGTTGTGATTTTTCAATAGATAGGAAATTGCCAGTAGTAGTGTAGCTGCAAATGTATATTCCAGTGATTGGAGTTCCTCTGGTACATTTATCAATAAATAGATAGATTGCAGAGCAGTGAAGTACCAGACTAAGGACAACAGACCAACGCCATAGGGTAGCCACTGAAACTTTTCTTTCCTATAAAAAGCAAGATAAACAGTAATCCCGATTAGTAGAACAAGCGGTTTCATCCAAATTTCATTGATTTGGAATAAGAGTGCATAGAATATCGCTAGAGAATAAAATGCTTGGCCAATGAAAAATGAGCTCTTTGCTAAAATTGCTTCCTTCAGTCGTATCCAGACATAAAACCCAATAAACGAAACAATACTTCCCAAAACAGCACTCATGGCTAATCCAAGATTTTGATAATAGAAATATGATAATGAACGCCACTCTTCACCAAAAGAAACAAACGCTAGGGCAAACGAAACAGGGATCATCCATGGGACGATCATTTTATAAAACGCTCTGTCCTCCACTCGATGACTTAAATAAAATGTTAAACCTAATAAGCAAAACATAAGTCCGATTTCCCACCGAGAAGAGAAAATTTGCGATAGGAGTAGTACAAATAACATTTGAACATAGGCCACATCTCGTGAACTTTTTTGAATGACAACAAGTCGGTTTTTCTTAATAAAATAACCGAAACTGATGAAAAGCAGAAAACCGATGATAAAGCTTGATAAGATTAAACTTTCTAAATAAACATATTGATCAATAAGCAAGATTGCCTCAAAAAACGTGACTAAAAGAAAAACTGGGCCTAAGTAGGCAAATAACCGATTTTTCACCTCATTTGCTAAGTAAACAAATTGTCCAGCTAATAGCAAATAAGCTAATAATAACGCCCAGGACGGCTCTCCCATATTTATGATTATTGCTTCCATGCTAATTGATAAAAAAACTATGCCTGAAACAATCGCACTTGTTAAGGTGAATATTTTTTTCCATTGAGCTTGACCATCCAAAAGACGCGGAAGAATTAAAAAGCCAATCGCAATCAAAACGTAAAGAACCGGACCAAATACATCTAGGACTGAATGCTCAATCAATTGATAGGCACCGTATACAATCATCGTACTAAAAATGAAATGATATTCTTTTTTTCCACTCACAAACACCATCGCTAAATACACTGCCGCTGATAATAAAATATTTAAGCCATTAATGACGTGATTATCAAAGAAAACGATAGTTAGTAATGACGAAACAACCAACTGAATTTGCGCAAATGGAACTAATTCTTTGGTAAATAATTTGAAACTGTCTTTATTCTTGAAACGGTGAAATAAAAATACGGCTAAAACGTTATACAGCATGATTCCAAAGTAGAACCAATCGAGCTCCAAGTTTATTGCCGAGAGGGAAAATGCAACCCCGACAGCCATTGCAATAAAAGAGAACCAAACAAACAGCCGTGCTTTTAGCATTCTTGCAAAGGAAATATAGAATGGAACAAGCAGAAAACTACTTATTAAACCAAATAGGTCTCGCCCCTCTCCTGTAAGCGATAAATAGTCTCCTAATAGTTTAAACCAACCAATTGACAACAAGAAAATAGGCAGAAATAAACTTCCAAGAACGAAAAAAGCAAAACCAGTTTTCTCGATTTTTAAAACCCGCTGAGAAAAATAGGCAATTCCAAAGAATAGTAATGAAACGAGCCCCACTAATCCACTTTTCATCACGCTAGACATCGTTTCCCAATTGCTTGTTGCCAAATAAAGGCCACCAATCAATAATAAGATAACCCCAAGACTTAATAACCAAGTAATATTCCTCTCTCGTAAATCTTCCGGAGAAATCTTCTTCATTTGAGGTTTTATTTTAGGACTTTGAATTGGTTTTTGAACCTTATCAAGGTTCTGGCTTTGACTCGTAACTGAACTTTGAATTGGAGTAATAACAGGCTTTTCGTTAGGTGTGAGTTCAGGACTTACATCAGAACCTAGGACGGTTCTAGTTTCTAGAACTTGTTCTTCAACGACTGGGTCAATCTTGATTTCCGTATCTCTATTCTTTCTCCCTTCTTTCAGCATAAGGTCATGATAATATTGTTGATGAGCTCTGGCCATTTCATTAAATTGTTTCCCTGATATGTATCTTTTTTCTGCCAACTTGTGTAATTCATACATAAAAATCTTTTTTTTCTCATTACTATCTCGTTTTTCCATATTTATTCTCCGCCTTTTCAGAACTTACCTTCTAAACAAAAACCTCCATCAGTCCTTTAATGGAAAATCCATAACTAACGTTAGTGTAATTTTACACTATCCTGTAAATTATTCAATCTTTTCTGTTATTTATTGGCATGATTATTTAATGGAAAATAATGGAAATATCTCGATTTAGTGAACCTTTTTCGTTTGCAATGTTTTTCATCACGTTAGTTTGATTAAAAACAGGTCTTGCTTCAAAATTATTTATTGGTCCACTTTTATTGTGATCCAATAATAATGTTTTTTGAAGAAAGACCTTTTTACTGTTCTTTTTAATTGAAGACAATTCCAATTAAGCCTGTTATTATGTGATTTATCTCCTTTTATTATGTGAAAAGCCCTACTTAGGCCTCAATTTTCTCCTATTTCTTTGCGTTTAGACATTATTTTGAAATAATTCTTTGAACGTTTAATGACCAATTCCCTATGTTATAGATTTTATTATTCATTTTAGCTACGATAACACTAAGATGATGTGAAAAACCTCACTTTAATTTAGTCTTCCGAGTTAATTACCTTAAACCAAAAAAATAACCAACCTATAGGGGTGACAATAAATGATCAATTATGATTTAGTATTATTACATGCACCAAGTGTTTATGATTTCCGTGAAAATTCTTTATTAGCTGGTCCGATTAGTGACGTTGTTCCGTCCTCACCTGTTTTTGAGATGTATCCGATTGGACTAACTAGTATTGCTGACTATCTTGAGCGTCACGGATTAAAAGTAAAAATTATCAATATTGCCAACAGAATGCTAATGAATCCTTCTTTTAATGTAGAGAAAAAATTAAAAAACATTAAAACGAAGGCCTTTGGAATAGATCTTCACTGGCTACCACATGCACACGGAAGTATTGAATTAGCAAAAATTGTTAAGAAGTTTCATCCTGAAACTCCAATGATTTTCGGTGGATTATCGGCAACCTATTATCATGAAGATCTTATGAAATACCCTTCAATTGATTTTGTTATGCGTGGTGATTCGACTGAGAAATTAACGTTATTACTTATCGAAGAAATTAAGTTTGGCAAAAAGCATTTCTCCGATATCCCAAACCTAACTTGGAAAAACACTGATGGAGAAGTAATGGTAAATCCATTATCTTATGTCCCAGAAAGCTTAGACGAATTTGACGTTCCGGGTTATCGTTATTCCATCAAATCCGTTTTTAAATACTTTAATTTCAAGGATCCACTTCCGTACAATGGTTGGTTACAATATCCCAATACAGCGATATTAACAGCACGAGGTTGTACGCAAGGTTGTCTGATTTGTGGAGGTTCAAAATTATCCTATGAGCAAAACTGTAATCGCCCTGGTTTAGCACTACGTTCACCAGAAAAATTAGTTGAGGACATTCAATTTATCCAAAGGTTTAGCCGTGCACCAATCTTCATCCTTCATGATATCCGTCAAGGTGGTAAAGAGTACGTTGACGATTTTCTGGGCAGACTGAAGAAAATCAAATTGAAAAACGAACTAGTTTTTGAATTATTCCAATATGCGGATGAGGCATTCTTCAAACAAATAAATGAAGCTGTACCTAAATATAGTATGGAATTAACCTTAGAGACTCATGATGAGGGCATCAGACGATTCAATGGAAAATTCCGTTGTACGAACAAAAAAGTAATTGAAACTTTAAACTTTGCCTTAAAGCATGGTTGTGCAAAAATTGACTTGTTCTTCATGATTGGTATTCCGGATCAAGATTATGCGAGTGCCTTGAAAAATGTTGACTTTGCTGAAGAAATTCACAATGCATGTAACCAAGATCGTCGCTTATCATACTTTGTGGCTCCATTAGCTCCGTTTTTAGACCCTGCTAGCCCAGCGTTTGAGAACCCCGAATTATATGGATACAAAAAGTTTTGTCACACCCTAGAAGATCATCGTGAAGCGATTAAAGCTCCTTCTTGGAAATACATGTTAAGCTATGAAACAAACAAAATGACGCGTGATGACATTGTAAATTCAACTTATGAATCTGCTAGTCTGTTAAATGATTTTAAACTTAAATATAACCTTATCGACCAAGCTACCCATGAAGATGTTAAAGGGAAAATTGTTAGTTCAATGGATTTTATTAAACAAATAGACGAAATAATGGTGTTACCTGAAGCCGAAAAAACTGCTGCTCTTGCGAAAATCAATAAAGAAATTGAAAAAGTGAATGAATATAGCATTTGCGGTGAACATGAATTAAAATGGGAAGTTAAAAAACATTATGCTGATTTCTTTTCGCTTACAGTAGTAGGAATGGAACTCCTGATAGAAGACATTGCTGTAAATTTGAAGAAACAGCTTTCGTTTAAAACCCGTACTCAAGTTGAATTAGATAATAAAAGCCTATAAAATTCAAGAAACTAAAAAATGGCACATTAAAAAGGCAGGTAATCCCTGCCTTTTTAATTGTTGTTATTAATTTTAGGTTTTTTATCAGAAAGTATAAAGTTTTTAACTTGGGAAAGTGTTAAGCGCAAAGAACTTTCTCATCTTGCCGGCAAAAAGATACTGATACTTCTCCTAGAATCATGAAGAACCGCTACTTCGCGACCAGCAGCAGTAAAATTACCGGAGTTTTGAGACTGTCGATTAACTCATTTAACCTTTTGGAAAACGAAGATTCCAACTATTTTTTGCTTAAAAAGAAATAAAAAGCTGTAAAAAGTAGCTTTAAAAGCAAATATTTGGTCACGATTTCATTAAATTGGGGTTGCTGAATTTCGCTTGCATAGTTAATCGACAGTCTCGTTTTTCCGGTTATTTGCAAAATAGTGCTCATTTCGGGGGGAATAAACGGAGTTTTTCCGTTTATGCATGGGAAAATCCTTTATTTTCGCATTTTTAGCTTCAATAGGCGGAATTTCTCCGTCTATTGAAGCTATTTTTGATGATATTTTCTAATTAAGCGGAATCCGTCCGTCTATTTATCAGATCTGCTGCTTAATCTGACCACCCAACCGATATAAGTTTGCAGAATACCCTTCGCTAGTATTATTAGCAGCTGATAAATCTCATCTCGTTATTTTACTGTCTTCCCTGCATGATTATTGCTTCTTCATTTTGTGCAATTTTAGTTAATTGAGCATCTAAGCGGTTATGGATTTTATTAATTTCCTCATTTAACTTAATGCTTTTTATATTGTTATTAACTAATTTTACGATTGATTCTATGCCCTCTTTTTGAAAAGTTCCCATCTTTTCCAATACCTCTTTAATATCAGTTAAGTCAATTTGATTGACTGTTACTCTATGTTCAATACTGTCCATTTTTTCTAAGCGAGCTAACCGCTGCTCTAAATGGTGGATTGATTTATCTATTCTGTTAACGTTATCACCGATTTCGTTTACACTTATTAATAATTGCTTTAATAATTCTTCCATGATGATGTCTCTCCAATCTGATTAAGAACTATTCTCATTTTAACATTTTATCACTTGTCCACCGTGTTAATGTGTGAATATTTTTTTACTATTATTATTTTAATCTGATTAGCATTAGTTGCAGTAGTTAATTTCCCCTAAGAAGTGAACACTCCGATTTCTAGATAATGGGGTATAATATAAATTATAAACATAAAAATGACAGGAGGTTACTCCAATGAGCTTTTATCAAGTATTAAGTCAA
Organism: uncultured Bacillus sp.; assembly: GCA_937894355.1. Taxonomy (GTDB): domain Bacteria; phylum Bacillota; class Bacilli; order Bacillales; family Cytobacillaceae; genus Bacillus_BU. Next base: position 5,337 of record CALCRD010000125.1, on the reverse strand, counting down.
TACTATGATGTATTATTCCCTGCCAATCACATTCAAATTAATTTTATTGAAAAATATTCTCAACCTGCTACTCGGATTTTAGATCTTGCAGCCGGAACAGGAAATCAAGCCATTCTATTAGCAAAAAAGGGTTATGACGTTACGGCAATTGATAGTTCAGAACAGATGATTGCGATAATGAAAGAAAAGGTGCAAGAGGAACAAGTTTCACTTCAATGTATTAGATTAGATATGGAGAAAATTCAAGAACTCATGATTTCAGCTTATGATTCCATCATTTGTATAGGAAATTCAATTGTGCATCTAAATTCTGTAGAAGAAATACGTCAAATGGTTACGGATATCTTTAAATTGCTGGAAAGTGACGGGACTTTTATCGTACAAATCGTTAATTATGATCGTATATTAGAGCAAAATATTAAAGAACTACCGCTTATTAAAAGAGACGAAGGTATTACTTTTCAACGAACGTATGAATTTTTAGATGAAAAAATCCAATTTTCCGGTGTATTAACTGTGGAACAAAATGGTAAGAAAGAACAGTTTTTGAATACGGTTGAGCTTTATCCATTACAATCGTTCCAGCTTGTTTCCGTCTTACAGGAGGCTGGATTTTCGGAAATAACCCTTTTTGGCGATTTTATGGAAACTGAATTCACGACTTCTTCACCAGCCATCATCGCAGTTGCGAAAAAGTAACGAAATATCTACATAAGATATGAAAAAAAGACTGCTTAGATTAACACAATCTAAGCAGTCTTTTTCTTTTTTTGTTGACTATATTAGAGAATATTTATCCGAGGGTACATCTGTCATTAAGGGACTAAAGTGTTCCATGGTCTCTATATGAAGATCATGCATGGCTCTTGTACAGGCTGTGTAAAAAAGTTTCCGTTCACTTTCCAAAGTATATTGGGAACTATCATAGATAATCACCGCATCAAATTCAATTCCCTTGGCCAAATATGCGGGGATAACAACCACACCTGTTTCGAAAGTAATCGTCCCTTTTTCAATTAGCCGAACAGTTTCAAACTCTTTAAGGGAATCAAAGGTTTGGTGACTCTCTTTAGCTGTTTTACAAATAACCGCAATGGTATTGTGCCCTGTTCTTTTATACTTTAGTAGTTGCTCTTTAACGTGATACAGAATTTCTTGCTGGTTTTGAGCAATCCTTGCTGTTGGTATATTTCCATCTCGATTAAATGGTTCTATTTTGTCTCCATCTTTAACTAGGGGACTTGTAAATTCCACAATCGGTCTGGTTGAGCGATAGGTTCGGGTCAAAACATATGTTTCTGTGGAATCGGTTTGTTCAATATTTTCGGCGAGCGAAAAGGATGCACCGTTAGCATGAGAATAAATAGCCTGATTAATATCGCCTAGTAACGTCATTTTACTATAAGGAAACATACTTTTAATAAAGGCAAATTGAAAAGGTGAGTAATCCTGTGCTTCATCAATAAAAATATGACGGATAGAACTACTTCCTTGTTTTCCGACGATTAAATCTTGTAAATAGACAAAGGGAGTAGCATCCTCATACATGATTGTTTTGTTTTGGAAACTGCTAATCGTTAGTTCACAAATTTCCTTCCAGTCATCTGGAGTTTCGGCTATTTTTTGAGTAAATATGTTTAGGTAAACTGCTTTCATATTAACAAACTGTAAATTCTTTATTTGATTAAAAAGTGGTTTAAATTTCTTTTTGACCAGCATTTCTGCCAATAGCTCTTGTTCCCGGTCGAAATCGTCAAAGCTCTTTTCACTATAATGCCCCCCCTCCTCTAATTTCTGAAAGGCATCAATAAAATCATCTTTGTCTAAAAATTGAATTTCCTCTTCAACCCAACTTTTCTTCATTTCCAGTTTAGTGCGTTTCTTTAGTTCTTTAAATAGCCATTCTTTTACGAGCTGGAGACGATTAGGAATTGTAAAACTTTGATCTAGATTGTAAAAATACTGATAAATTTGGTCCTTAGACACAATTATTTTTTTTCTAAACGATAAATTCTTAAATACTAAACCTTGTTTAGCTAAATTCCCTACATGTATATCAATCACATTTTTGAATTTCAAACTATTTTTATATTGGATACTCGCTACTCTTGCCTGATAATGTTGATCCTTTGGTGCTGTTAGCATATATTCCAGTTGATCAAAAGAGTCTTCTAGTTGATCTTTTTTACTTAATCGCTGATGAAGATATTCTTGAAAAGTACTCTGTTTCATGTTTTCCTCGCCTAGCTCAGGTAAAACAGTGGATATATAGCTATTAAACAAAGGGTTAGGCGAAAACAAGACGATGTTTTCTGGTGATAAAGTATCTCGATGGCGATACAGTAAATAAGCAACTCGCTGAAGGGCTGCCGATGTTTTACCACTTCCTGCAACTCCTTGAACAACAACTATTTGACTACGCTCATTTCGAATAATTTGATTTTGTTCTTTTTGAATCGTGGCCACAATACTTTTCATCTGTGTATCAGCATTATTTCCAAGAACAGCTTGAAGCATCTCATCCCTAATGGTTACGCCAGTCTCAAACATTCCGGTCAATAATCCATTTTTAATGATGAATTGCCGCTTTAATTCCATTTCACCAGTAATCAATCCACTAGGCGTTTGATATTGTGCTGGACCTGGGGAAAAATCATAATACATACTGGAAATAGGAGCGCGCCAATCGTAAATAAGGAAGTTTTGTTCCTCTTTATCCATTAGCGAGGCAATACCAATATAAATAGTATCCGATTGTTTCTCATTCTCTTCTAAAAAATCAACCCTTCCGAAATACGGTGAATATTTCAATTTAGTCAAGGTCTTCATTAATTGAAGAATTTGTCCGTGACTTCGCTCTCTTTCAGAAAGTAATTCAGCGTGCTGCCTAATACTGGTATGGGTGTCAATGACATCATCGGCCTCGCATAAATTAACTGTAACATCATTCCAAAATGTATCCAGGATTTCTTTTACATCCTGGCCAATTGTTCCACCTTTTTCTTGAATCATCACCATCTGACTGGTGATTTCATTAATTATTTCAATTACCCGATTTTGCTCTATTTGTAATTCGGTTTGTTGATCGGTACCCATTAAATCACTCCTAAAAATAGTTTGAAACTTAAGTTTGACATATATATCCCTTTATGCTATTATTAATATAAGGATTTTTATGATTATAATTTAAAGATGCGTTTTGACCATTTTTCATTTTATCATGAAACACCTTTGTTTTCAAGTGGTTTTATACTATAACTGCAAACGCTTAACATGGCGTTTTTATTTTACCCAAAAAAGCATCCTTTAGCTCAAGGATGCTTTTTTATGTTAATTATTATTGCAGGTTTACGGGTAGTAAATTCTTGTTTGGTAGTTTCAAGTATCCCTTTATGGTTTAAAATCTCAATGTCGCTTTTAATCGATTAGGAAAAAGGAATAATTCCAAAGCATTTTTTATATCATTAATGGCAATATTCGCACTTTGAAGTGCTTTTGTTGAGCAGCCCTCTTGTCCGATAATACTAATTCCTACCCTGGATTCTTTAAGCATCCACTCATCATTTCCACCGTTCCCGATTGAAGCTGTCACTTTTGTCCCTAAGGTTTTGATTAACTGGAGCTTCTCTTCCCTCTCATTAACCGCAGCTATTTGAAAAATTTTAACCGGTAAATCCTTCATTTCATTGGCCACACTACCAAATGTGTCTGCAGTAATGACGTAAATTTCAACTGATTGCGAAAGTGTCTTAATTAATTCGGAAATTCCAGTTATTAAAATGCCATCATTTGCTAGAGTTCCGTTATAATCTAGCACTAAGTTTTGTATTTCCAAATCTCCATAACCAGGTATCGCGATGTTTATCATAATTGTTATTCCTTCCCTTATCCGTCCTATTCATGTATTAATTCTTCTTATTATCTCAAAAACACAACACTAAGACAGCATATTACTCCATAATCTCAAATGGGAGTAATATGCTGCTATTGATGCTATCCATTCTTAAAGATTGAACCTTATAATTCGTCTAAATCATCGGATTTAATATCGCGATGATTTGGAGTTATTTCTTCTGACGCTTCTGTTTGATAGGTTAAATTAGTTGATTTAGTTTCTTCTTTTGGTGACTCTGTAATAACATTTGATGAAACATACTTATGGAACATATATTCAAATAATGCCACTCCTAATGATGCAATAAGGGACATGGTAAAGGTGTTTTCATAAGTAGTTAAGTTTTCCGTCATTAGCCAAATTACCATTAATGCTAGCCCGAAGTCTGTAATCGTCGCGATCATATTATTAGTCCTCGGTAAGACGAACAAATCGCCTATAATATAGGACGCTACGCTTAGAACCAAACTAATTAGAAAAACATCACCCAATGACATATCATAAAACATACCGAGGATGATATACAAAAGAACGAAACTTGATATAAATTTTATCGCAAATGCTTTTAAATGATTCATTAATACCAGCTCCTTTTATGTTTATTTTGTATATCAAAGTAAATTTTATTCTAAACAAAATTTTAATTATTTGGTAAATAGTTGCTATTTCATTGGCTTTTGCCCGACAAATTGGATAACATGTGCCAACCCATTATGGAGATTCCCTTCATGCCTAATTACCTCCCCCATATAAAAATGAACAATACGCCAATCGGAAAAGATATTTAAAAACTCTTCTGGAGAATATAATAATCCCAGATTCTTAGGTCCGCCGCTGTCATATGGGATTTGGTGAATTGAATATACTTCTGTTACAAAATAACCACCTGGCTTGAGGGTTTCTTTTACTCCTTGGAGGGTTTTCAGACGAAGCTCGAACGGGAAATGTCCAAAAATACAAACCAATTGATCCCACTGATCTTTTTTCCATATAACATCATTCAAATCAACCAACTCTGTTTGAACCGTTACACCTCTTAAGTCTGCAAGTTGCTTAGTTTTTTCTAATCCGGATTTCGCATAATCCCAAGCTGTAACATTCATTCCTTGTTGAGCTAAAAAAACGGCATTCCGTCCTTCCCCTTCGGCAATCGTCAAAGTATCACCTGATAATGGAAGCTTCTGATATATTTTCTTCAAAAATTCATTTGGCTCTGTTCCATAAACATAGTTTTTGGTATTAAACCGCATATTCCAAGGATTCATAGTCGCATCTCCTTAACGTTAATTTACATATTTCTTAATCATATTTATTTACATCTTTACCATAGTAACATCCTATAATAAAGCAATTTGCTCTTCCGCGCTGTTAAAAACCTGGACAACACAAAAACCCTGCCTGGTTTTCAACCTATCCTGGCAGGGTTACTTTTTGACTTCAGC
>CALCRD010000124.1 GCA_937894355.1 uncultured Bacillus sp. | reverse complement strand
AGTTCATCATCACGAATAATATAGTAAATTAAGTGGATATGCTCTTTTGCCTCATAAATATCAGTTAATAATGCCGAAAATTTATCATGACCGTCTGTAAACGTGGTAATAGAATTGTTTTTTGTATAAAGTGCTTCGTTATTATTTAAATGTAAATAGATTAAATCTTTGTATTCCCAAACAGATGGATCAAGAAATGAAGGCCTCTCTGGTCCTTTAATGAGCTTCATTTGGGCAGATACTGCTTTTTGAAGATAGGTGTGTTCAAGTTTATCCCACTTAAATATGCGCCTTTTACTTAAGTTTTGACCAAAGACTATATAAAGAATAAATCCAAGTATGGGAATAAAAAAAAGGACCATGAGCCATGCCCAGGTTGAACTTGGATTTTTTCTTTCTAGGAAGACCACAAAAGTCGCTAACAAAACATTTAAAACTAGGAAAATTCCAATGACTATAATAGTTATTTGCATTTTTTTCTCCTCAAGGGCGTATTTATGCGATGTAACATTTATTTCAAGCTTTGTTATATACAGTTTACTGTATTTTTTTTGAATTTTAAACTGTTTCAGAATTTCCGCAGGCCATAATGAGTTTTTATTATTAAAAAATACGGTTCGAATTTTCAAATGTTACTTGTAATAAAAAACATTCTCCAGTATAGTGAAAATAAACTAAGAATATTTAGAATATTTAGTAAATAAATTTAAAAAAAGCTAGACAAAGAGCCTAGCAAGGATGTATCATTATCTGTATCTTCAAAAATTCAAATATATAAATATTGCGAGGTAGGATATTTGTGAAATCTATTTTTGGCAAGTTAAACCATTATTCTATCGATAGCTTAAGAAGGGACTTTCTATCGGGGACGATTGTCGGAGTCATCGCAATCCCGCTAGGAATGGCTTTTGCTATCGCGTCAGGTGTCAATCCAGAATACGGGATTTATACGACGATTATTGCCGGAATTCTGATTTCAATTATCGGGGGATCAAAGTTCCAAATTGCTGGACCAACCGGAGCATTTATTCCTGTGTTGTTAGGCGTAGTTATGACTTACGGATATACTAACCTGTTAATTGCAGGATTTATGGCCGGTATTATGTTATTCTTAATGGGAATATTTAAACTAGGTTCCTTAATCAAATATATTCCACGCCCAGTTACTATAGGTTTTACATCCGGAATAGCCGTGATTATTTTCACAGGGCAAGTTGCTAGTTTTTTAGGGCTTACCGGGATTGAAAAGCATGAAGAGTTTATTGCAAATGCTAAAGAGATTATTATTAATATTAATACGGTTAATCTTTATAGTGTATTGATTGCTATTATTTGTTTAGTGACGATACTGGTAACTCCAAAATGGTTTCCAAAAATCCCAGGTCCGTTAATAGGACTATTAGTTTCTACTTTAATCGCAGCATTCATTTTTCCAGATAAAGTAGCAACAATTGGATCAGCTTATGGTGAGATTCCTAGTAAGCTACCAAGCTTTATTTTCCCTGATGTGACTTTGGATACAATCATTAAGCTTATTCAACCAGCTTTTGTAATTGCCATTTTGGGTGGAATAGAATCATTGTTATCTGCAGTTGTGGCAGATGGAATGTCTGGAACAAAACATGATAGTAACCGGGAGTTGATAGGCCAGGGTATAGCAAATATGGTAACCCCATTATTTGGTGGGATTCCTGCAACAGGTGCAATTGCACGAACTGCAACCAATATTAAAAACGGTGCTGTCACACGGATGTCTGGAGTTATACACGGATTCGTTGTCCTAATTGTATTGTTAGTGTTTGCTCCCTATGCATCACATATTCCATTAGCTAGTATGGCTCCAATTTTAATGGTAGTTGCTTGGAATATGAGTGAAAGGAAATCGTTTGCTCATGTCTTACAAACTAAATCAAGTGATTCTTTTATTTTGGTTACTACATTTTTATTAACGGTTTTCGCGAACCTAACAGTTGCAGTAGAAGTAGGATTGGTATTAGCAGCTATTTTGTTTGTAAAACGAATGAGCGGATTAATGACTGTTGCCAAAGTGCTTCCAGACCAGGCATTAGGCAGTAAAAAAGTAAAATCATATGTAGTAAATGAAGGACATGATTGCCCGCAAATAAGTATTTTTACAATTGAAGGTCCACTGTTCTTTGGAGCAGCACAAATGTTTGAACAGAACATTATGACTACAATCAATCATAGGCCAAAGGTGTTAATTCTGCGAATGGGAAAAGTACCTTATATGGATACGACTGGAGAGGCAACATTAACAAGTATTGTTAGTCATTTTAGACAAAATGGCGGAAAAATTATTGTATCTGGCTTACAACCACAGCCAATGGAAGTTCTTATTAAGACCGGGTTAGACTTAAAAATAGAGAGAGAGAACTTTTTTGAACGTACAGGAGAAGCCATTGACTATGCACTTACAACATTAAATTATGATAAGTGTATTGGTTGCAGGCACTTTGCCTTCGAGGAGTGTTCACATTTATCCAAACCAAATACCACAGAGATAACTGGAAAAGTGAAACTTCAAGTTTGATGAAGGAAATGGTTTTATTGGAGGAGAAAATGAATTTACAATTACAGCAATTCAAAGCGGATTTTTTCAAAGCACTTTCCCACCCTTTGAGGATAAGGATCCTCGAACTTCTTGCAGAAGGGGATAAGAATGTTAATGAACTATTAACAATCATTGGTGCTGAAGGGTCGACGATATCACAGCAACTCAGTGTTTTACGTAGTAAAAATATTGTAACGGGTACGAAAGACGGAAATAGGGTTCTTTATTCATTAAGGGATCCCATGATTATTGATTTATTAGATATTGTCAGGCAAATATTTAATAATCACTTAATTGACACTGCAAATTTATTAGATAAATTTAATGAAGATTTAGTAAAAGAAATGAAAGGACGCAATTAAATTTTTTATTAGGGATTTGCAATAAAAGCAAAAAAGTTCAACCAAATATAAGGCGCATGAAATATTCATGCGCCAGCCCCTTCTGATCCGACCATGGTTAAGTGTCCCGCAAAAGCGTATTGTCAGAAGGGGTATTTATATATTATGCAACCTGTAGAAATAGTATGAATGAATTTTATGCTTATTCAAACTCCCCCAAAAGGGGAGTTTACTAGTTGGATTTCTAAATTTTTTTCGAAATTTTTAATTATTTTTGATAAAATGTTGTAGTGGCATATCTATTAGATGTAAAATATTCTTTATAGATTTTCACAAAAAAAATTGTATTAAACTTTTAGTAAGGAGACTTGCAAAATGGACGGGCACAGTTCAATTAAAATTCAATTAAGCTCATCAAGAAAAGAAAAACCTGATTTTAATAATTTAGGATTCGGGAAAATATTCACAGATCATATGTTTATGATGGATTATAACGGAGAAAAGGGCTGGCATGATCCGCAAATTGTTCCTTACCAACCAATTGCTTTAGACCCATCATGTGTGGTCTTTCATTATGGACAAACAGTATTTGAAGGACTAAAAGCGTATCGAACAAAAGAACAGAAAATATTGTTATTTCGTCCGGAGAGAAATTTCCGAAGATTAAATCAATCAAATGATCGGTTATGTATTCCAAATATTGACGAAGCTCTTGTTTTGGAAGCCTTGAAAAAATTAGTTTGGTTGGAAAGAGAATGGATTCCAAATGTGGAAGGGACATCTCTTTATATTCGTCCGTTTATCATTTCAACGCAACCGTATTTGGGTGTGAGTCCATCAACTCAATACAAGTTTATGATTATCATGTCGCCAGTGGGCTCATATTATAAAGAAGGAATTGCACCAGTTAAAATTGCTGTCGAACAAGAGTATGTTCGTGCAGTTGCAGGCGGAACAGGTACTGCTAAAACAGGAGGCAATTATGCTGCCAGTTTGAGAGCACAGGAAGTAGCTGACGAAAAAGGGTATTCACAAGTATTATGGCTTGACGGTAGAGAAAAGAAATACATTGAAGAAGTAGGAAGCATGAATATATTCTTCAAAATAAATGGTGAAGTTTTAACGCCTGCATTAAATGGTAGCATTTTAGAGGGGATTACCAGAAATTCTATTCTTCAATTATTGAAACATTGGAATGTTCCTGTTGTTGAGCGTAGAATTTCAATTGCTGAAGTTCATGAGGCCTACAAACAAGGTCAATTGGAGGAAGCATTTGGAACAGGTACAGCAGCTGTTATTTCACCTGTAGGCAAGTTGTTCTGGCAGGAAGAAATGATCATTAACAATGGTAAGACTGGAGAACTTTCTCAAAAATTATACAATACTTTGACAGGCATTCAAAACGGAAAAGTTGAAGATCCGTTTGATTGGGTCATTGAAGTTAGCGAAAATTAGTTTATAAAGGAAAACGGGTGTAAAATCGCTAAGATTTTATTCCCGTTTTTTTTGCTATGTTAATGTTCAACGTTGATTTTTAAAACTTAGTCAATTGAAAATCGATAAACATTCTTAAAAAATTCAATTTTAACATTTTTTCTAATAGTAAAACTATAATACAATAATACTGTCACAGCCTCGTGATTAGCTCAGTTTTGAATTTGTTGATAAATTGGGAAATGAGAATAGGAGGTCAGTTAGATGCAGACGAACAGGAAATATATCACTCCAAAAATAACAAATGGTGGGAAATTGGAATGGGATGAATCAAGTACCCTTTGGGAAAATACCAACCCCCTTAAAGATGGACGCCCTGTTGTTACTCAAGTGTGGACTGAGGATGGATACACCTTCATTACCTACTATTTATCTACCCTTGGGCTTGAAGAGGCAACCCAAAATCATCTACTAAACTACCTGATTCAACAGGGTGTGAAAATTCCTCCAGACCTTAATAATTTAAGGGTTTCGACTATGAAGTTCTTTGATCAGTTAAATGAAGAATGTTGGAGTATTACTCTTGTAGTAGGTGAGTCTAGTAATAATTAGAATAAAAACGCGGAGGGAAATTCATTACTCCGTGTTATTTTTTGTACTTGGTGGATGTGGAATACCTTCTTAGGGGAAGGTTTCACCCTTTTTTTTATGTGTAAGAGTTGGTTTGTAAAATTCCAAATGGTTTTTTGGGTGATTAATCATATATAATAAGTATTAGGTAGCCATTGAAAGGCAAAATGGAGATTAGGAGGTTTTATCTCTTGGAAGAAAGTAGAGTCCAGTTGAATATTAGGGTAACAAAGGAAACAGCGAAAAAACTTGATATGATTGTTGAATATTATCAAGAAAATACAAAACTAGGCAGAATTTACAAAGGTGATGTATTAACCGATATAATCGAAAAATCATTCGAAGTGATGAACAAGCAGAAGTTGATGAAGAAAAAATTTTAATGAGAAAGTTTACATTGGGCTTATTTTCGGAAAAATCAAATATTCTAAACAGTTTGAAGAATTCACCTTTCTGTCACAAATATAATGAGATATTCATTTGATCCGTGCTATACTAAGAGTGTAATAAAAATAAATAAATCAATTAACATCTTAGGAGGCTCAGCCATAAATAAGTGTTCGTTCCGTAAGTGAACGAGTGTTTAGTTCTTTGAAGCTTTTTAGGATATTTTTAGTTTCCTGGTCAAAATGGTCTAGTGGGCAAAACAGCAGTTTTTGTAGGATGATTGAAAACCACAAATTCATTTTTATCGACTCAAAAAAGTGAATACCAACCAGAATTTGAAACCTGAAGAAATATCTATCATCAACTGGGTGAAAAAGGATTTTCTACTTATGATCATTATTAATACGTAGAAAGGGCAGTTTTAACCAGAACCACCAAACTTCCTAATAGGAAAAACCTTAAACCAAAGATGTAAAGAAATTTTTGGTAAAACGTCCGAACGGAAATTAAGTGAGATGAAGATATGAAAACAACAACTAATCATTAAAAAGGTTGTTGGAAAGAGTAAGGGGACCAAATTCAAATAGGTACTAACTTTCAAGAGATGGGAATAAGTGGTCTGCATGTTGAGGAATATTTTTCGAATTTAATTTTCATAGGAAAATATTAAATTAACCTTCCCCTACCATTGATGGAACGGCACTAAAATGAAACCTAAGAAAATGTAAAAGAATGTGTGAGTGAGTCTTTCGGTAAAACCCGAGAAATAGTGTTTGTTAGGAAGCTTAAATTTAATTCAGTTGTATAAGTGAATTCTATGTAACTGGTTATTTAATTTCCAAGAACGGAACAAATGCTCATCAGCTAATCTGAAAAAAAGTCTACAAGCTAGATTAAATAGGAAAAATCTATTTAAAGTGTAGATAGGAAATTGGTTGATGTATGGTTGGGTCTCCTAAGATGTTAATAATGATAAAGCCCCCAGTAATTTCTGGGGGCTTTATCTGTATAGAGTTAAATAGTTGAAATTTTCTGTGTATTTGGTAAAATAATAAAAATTTTAATTTCCTTAAAATCGGGTTTTGGATTTTAATCACAATCTTTACGAAAACAGCCTTCATTATCAATACTCATTTCATATGTTGTATAAACTGAGATATAAAAACATGTAAAGGAAGTGATATTATGAGGGATGTAAAACTAACGGATTTATTTCAGCATCATATTGCTCAAAAATATATAACTCGTTCTGGATTAGCTCATGCGATTGCTGTAGCGTATCACGCTTATAAGTTGGCCAAACACCAAGGTGTTGATATCGATATTGCTGCCAAAGCAGGATTCCTTCATGATATTGGACATTATACTTGGTATAAAGATGGGAAATGGGATTATCAACTTTATCGGCAAAACGATATTCACGCAATAAAAGGAGCAGAGAGGGCTCATAAACTGTTAATTCGATGTGGTGAAAATCCAGTAAGAGCAAAAGAAATCGCTTTAGCAATTTTATTTCATACTGATTCATTTCTTCCGGGGGGTGAGGTAGTTCGAACTACCCTCCAAAGCGTCATTAAGGTAGCCGATGAAATGGATGAGGAACCAGGTGGCTTGCATCATTATCGACATATTGATCAGGATCGGGCAATAGAGAGCCTGCAACGATTAGATAAAAAAATCGATGAGTTTTATCAATGAAAACCACTTGATTTAATGAGAATAATGACGAATCATGTAAATTGAAGTTGAAGACCTGAGAAAAGAAATGATATAATTTTCTTGATATTCAAGTGGCAATTAGCTGAGTGTAAAGCAATAGTAATTTATGAGGGCAACTACCACTATCTCTGCATGTCCTTAGTGATGGACGAATCGGTGAGAGTTACCCTTAGCAGGAATTAATAAGGAGATGAGTTTAGATGAGCCAAGCCAGTCAAGAGACAGAAGGCTATTTTGGAGAATTTGGGGGAAGTTTTGTTCCTAGTGAACTTCAAAATGTATTAGATTATTTAGCAAGTGAATTTTTTAAATATAAAGATGATCCGGAATTTAACGAAGAATTATCTTATTATTTTAAAGAGTATTTGGGACGGGAAACTCCACTTTATTTTGCTGAACGATTAACTAAGGAATTGGGTGGAGCAAAGATATACCTAAAACGTGAGGATCTTAACCACACAGGCTCACATAAACTTAATAATGTAATGGGTCAAATTTTGTTAGCGAAAAGAATGGGAGCAAAGCGAGTTATTGCTGAAACAGGTGCTGGTCAGCATGGAGTTGCTACGGCAACTGCTTGTGCGATGTTTGGATTAGATTGTACCATCTACATGGGTGCAGAAGATACGAAACGCCAAGCGCTAAACGTATTCCGAATGGAACTTTTAGGGGCAAAAGTAGTTGAAGTGACAAAAGGACAAGCCCGATTAAAAGATGCAGTGGATGAGGCTTTTGCCGACTTAGTACAAAATTATCAAAATACCTTCTATCTATTGGGCTCAGCTGTAGGTCCACATCCGTTTCCAATGATGGTTAAGCATTTCCAATCGATCATTAGTAAAGAGAGCAGAAAGCAAATTTTGGAAAAAGAAGGAAGACTACCTGATGCCGTTCTAGCTTGTGTTGGTGGTGGAAGTAATGCGATTGGTTCATTTGCCGAGTACATACCAGATGAATCAGTTCGTTTAATCGGTGTTGAGCCAGCTGAAGCGGCAACTTTAACTCAAGGTACCACTGGTGTGTTACACGGATTCAAATGCTTAGTGCTTCAAGATGAACAAGGGAACCCAATGCCAACGTATTCAGTTGCAGCAGGATTAGATTATCCTGGAAGTGGTCCAGAGCATAGTTATTTGAAAACTAGTGAAAGAGCAGAATATGTTTCGGTTACAAGTGAAGAAGCATTAAAAGCTTTCCATATATTATCAGAGCTTGAGGGAATTATTCCAGCATTAGAAAGTTCTCATGCTGTGGCTTATGCACTTAAGTTTGCACCAACCTTATCCAAAGACCAAGTGATCATTATCAATATTTCTGGTCGCGGTGACAAGGATGTTGAACAAGTGTTTAATATGATGAAAAAATAAAGTAAAATAATATTGATTCTTCGGTTGCTTACTAGCATTTATCTGCGACTAAAGCATGAAATGTAAGAGACTAGCTCATAATGAGCTAGTCTCTTTTGGCTTTAAGAAAAACTATTTAGTCAATTATTTATTACTGCAGGTAATGAATGGGCTGGACTGGGATAACTAAAATAGAATCCTTGTCCTTCATCACAAAATTCATCCATTAAATAGGATAATTGATCTTTGGTTTCGACTCCTTCTGCAACCACCTTCAAATTTAAGTTATGTGCTAAAGAGATAATCGAAGAAGTAATCTTTTTTCCATTCGTATCTTTTTCAATTTCATTTATGAAGCTTCGATCAATTTTCACCTTATCAAAGGCGAAAAGTCGCAAATAACTAAGTGAAGTATAGCCAGTTCCAAAATCATCAATTGACATCGATACCCCTAATTCTTTCAATTCAATAAAAGTGTCTTTTATTGAATCGGTAGCCCCCATAAGATTACTTTCGGTTATTTCCAGGTCTAACCATTTTGCTTCAAGCCCGGTCGACTCCAGAATCTGCCTGACAGTAGCGACAAATTGCGGATGTTGTAGTTGAATGACCGATATGTTCACTGAGATTTTAAATAGTGGAGCACCAAGTTTTTGCCATTTTTTATTTTGTAAACAAGCTGTTTGTAATGCCCATTTCCCAAGGGAATTTATATGGCCACTCTCTTCTGCTATTGAGATAAAATCATTTGGAGCAATCATTCCTAGTTGTGGATGATTCCAACGAATCAAGGCTTCTACTGCATTAATTTGGCCAGTTTTCAGATCAACAATTGGTTGATAATTTAACAGGAATTCATGATTTTCTAATGCAGAATTTAACCCACCTTCAAGCATTAATCTAAATTTGTCTTCTTTTTCAATTTCCTTGGTGTAAATAATATAATTGTTTTTACCTAATTTCTTGGATATATACATGGCAGAATCCGCTTTTTTTATGAGTTCTGTAACGGTGTGGCCACTATTTCTGGAGCTAAATGCTATACCGATACTTGCAGTTGTAGAAATATGATGACCTTGAATAGTGAATAACCCCTCCTTATCTACCTTACGGTCTGATTGAAGAAGGGGCTTCCTG
>CALCRD010000123.1 GCA_937894355.1 uncultured Bacillus sp. | reverse complement strand
GGCTCCCCGCTACCGCCCGCGGAAAGCGAAGTGCCTGGAGCGGAAATCAACAGGCAAGTTTAAACACACCAATTTTTTAAATGATTTTACCCAAAAAAACATAAGCTAAGCAGAAGTTATTTTTGCAGAATGGAAGGAATTGAACAAAGGAAAGAGAATAAACATAAATAGGTTAGATTTGGTAGTGAAATAATGAATGGAGGTTAAAGGATGTCAAACGAAATGAAAACAAAGCGGCTTCCAGCAAGAAACGAAATTGCCACAGAAGATACTTGGAAGCTAGAGGACATTTTTTCATCTGATGATGCTTGGGAAAATGAGTTCCAAGAAGTGGTTGCGCTAATCCCTAGCGTTAAAGAATTTGCAGGAAAACTCCATGAAAGCTCTGATAAATTATTTGAAGCTTTATCTTTACAGGATCAAATATTACAGCGGCTTGGCAAATTATATACTTATGCCCATATGAGATATGATCAAGATACAACGAATTCATTCTATCAGGGTCTTGATGATCGAGGGAAAAATTTGTATTCTCAAGCTGGTAGTGCCTTAGCTTTTATTGTTCCTGAAATTCTGTCGATAGATGAAAAGCAAGTACAAAGCTTCCTCGATGAAAACCAGAAGCTTAAGCTGTATCAACACGCAATAGATGAAGTGAATTTGCAGCGGCCACATGTTCTTACCGCTGAACAAGAAGCGCTTTTAGCGGAGGCTGGGGAGGTATTGAATTCATCCAGCACCACTTTTGGCGTATTAAATAATGCTGATATCGAGTTTCCTAGTATCAAGGATGAAAATGGCGAACAAGTTGAAATCACACATGGTCGATATATTCGTTTTCTTGAAAGTGAAGACCGCCGCGTCCGTGAAGAGGCGTTTAAAGCGGTTTACGGGACATATGGTAAATTCCAAAATACCTTCGCTAGTACATTAGGTGGAACGGTGAAAAAGGATAATTTTAGCGCACGGGTACGCAAGTATGAATCTGCTCGCCATTCAGCATTAGCTGCTAATAATATTCCAGAATCTGTGTATGAAAATCTTGTAGAAACGATCCATGAGTATTTGCCATTATTGCATCGTTACATTAAGCTGCGCAAGGAAGCGCTAGGTCTTGATGAACTGCATATGTATGATTTATATACTCCATTAGTGAAAAATGTGAAAATGGAAATAGGCTATGACGAAGCCCAAGATTTGATTCTTCAAGGTCTTGCTCCACTTGGGGAAGAGTATTTAAATGTGTTAAAAGAAGGTTTTGCCAATCGTTGGGTCGATGTTCAGGAGAATAAAGGGAAACGTAGTGGCGCCTATTCTTCAGGGGCATATGGAACAAATCCATATATATTGATGAATTGGCAAGACAATGTGAATAATCTGTTTACGCTTGTGCATGAATTTGGTCATTCTGTACATAGTTATTACAGCCGGAAAACACAACCCTATGCCTATGGAAACTACTCCATTTTTGTTGCCGAGGTTGCCTCTACGTGTAATGAGGCGTTGTTAAATGAATATCTAATTAAAACTACCGAAGATGAGCAAAAACGCCTTTATCTTTTAAATCATTATTTAGAAGGCTTTAGAGGAACTGTATTCCGACAAACGATGTTTGCTGAATTTGAGCATCTTATACATCGAAAAGCTCAGAATAATGAACCGCTTACTCCTGATTTATTAACAAAGGAATACTATCAATTAAACAAAAAGTATTTTGGCGAGGATAACATGGTTATTGATGAGGAAATCGGTTTAGAATGGGCAAGAATTCCTCACTTTTACTATAATTATTATGTATATCAATATGCTACAGGTTTTAGTGCAGCCACAGCATTGAGCAAGCAAATTCTTGAT
The DNA here is from genome assembly GCA_937894355.1 of uncultured Bacillus sp. Lineage (GTDB taxonomy): Bacteria > Bacillota > Bacilli > Bacillales > Cytobacillaceae > Bacillus_BU. Next base: position 9,540 of record CALCRD010000123.1, on the reverse strand, counting down.
GAAGGTGAGCCTGCAGTAACTCGTTATATTGATTTCTTGAAATCGGGTAGTTCTGACTATCCGATTGAGGTGCTAAAAAAGGCCGGGGTAGATATGACTAACAAAACCCCAATTGCCGAAGCATGTAAAGCCTTTGAACAAAAATTGATTGAGATGGAAAATTTATTGTTAAAAAGATAAAAAAAAACTGGGATGAGCTTTTTGCTCATTCCAGTTTTTTAGGCTGTGATAATGAGTTAGGCTGTCGATTCCGTTCCAAAGAGCTTGTGTTTCTTATAGACCTTTAAATTTCTTGCGGTTGTTTAGGTAAACGAAGGTAATGAATAATGACAGAAACAATAGTGGAGAACTTATATATAAAGGAACAAGTCGCATCAAACCTAGAAGGTTATAAAAAAAAGAAGCGATAATGAAACCAATCATCAATATGATCGGAAGGTTTTTCATATATTTACCCCCAAAAAAGAATGTAGAGCTTTTTTATCCTGAATAAAAAACTACATAATAGATATTAACCTTATTTCGATAGTATTCGGAAGGATTAAAATTATTCACGGAGTTATGACAATCTTGTGAAATGAACTGGCATTGTATTGCCCAGCAAATTTGTTCGTGGTATATTTTTAGCATGAAGTTGATCACAAACAAACATATACCCCTTTGTTTGACCGTGAAAAATTTCTCCCATCCCCTTTGTTCGTAAAATAATAGAAAAAACCTTGCAGCCCAAGACTGCAAGGTTTTTTCTATTTCCTAGAATTTCTTAATGAATCTAGTTCAATCGCCTATTGCTCTCCAAAAGGTCCCATATTTTGCAGGGATTTTTTCTACCTGTTGCTGTAACTGTAGTTTTTTCATTTCCCGGTTAACTTCACTTAGAGTCATATTGTATACAACTGAAATTTCCTGTGAGGCTACAAGTTTAAAATACTTGATAAAACTATCTAAGGGTGGTGGTGCTGCTGGGATGGGTTTGCATTGCAGCATACCTTCGAGAATTTGTACATAGACCTCATAGGGATAGTAACCAGTTATTTTGATGCCTTCTTCTTCAATATTCTCATTGAAAAAAACCAGTGTTGGAATTTCGTGAACATCCATTTCTGCTGTAATTTTTAAGTCGCATTGAAAAGCTTTAGAGGCGATATCTGAATGAATATCATTTTCATACTCTTCTAAATCTAAATTTACGCTTTTGGCGCACTCGAGGAGCACATTATAATCGGAAACGTTCTGTTTTTCTAAAAACAGAACTTCTTGTATCTTTCGTAAAAAGCGAATCCCAAATCTCCGTCCCTGTAATTCTGCAGCTTTAATAGCAATCGAAGTTAGATGAGGAGAGGAAATTGGGTTTTCGAGCCATAAGCTCCCATCGCATGACATCCCAAAACGATTAGCTGTCTTCTCCCAAAGATCAGCAATGGTTTCATATTTTATTTTTTTCCCTAAATTTAGTGTCGCAAGTCGTCCACTTAGGACATGTTTAATCGAGAAATAACGACCATATTCAATCCTGAGTTTTTTTGTTATTGGTTCAAGTGCCCAGCACTCAGGACACAGAGGGTCAACAAACAAATAAATTTCTATTGGCTTCTTCTCGTTATTTGAATGAGCGTGAGAAGAACCGAAGCTATTTTTGAATGAACCTTGTTCGTTCACGTATTCTCACCTTTTTTTGTATCAGAATCGGGTGTATTAATCATATGTTTTGCGGTTAATACAAGCCTAGCATAGTATTCTTGTCTTAATGGTCCTTCTAAACCAAGCTCATCCATGGCTTCATTCATGCATGCAAGCCAAGCTTCAGCTCTCTTAGGTGTAATTTCGAATGGTGAGTGACGTGCCCGCATCATGGGATGACCGTGTTCATTTGTATATAATGATGGACCTCCTAAATACTGGGTTTGAAATTGTTTTTGTTTTCGTACAGTTTCAGTTAAGTCAGCAGGGAAAATAGGTGTAAGCTCAGGATGCTTCTCTACACGGCGATAAAAAGCTTCAACCAATTGATACAACTTTTTTTCACCGATTGCCTCAAAAGGTGTTGGCAATTTTTCAACCATAATGTTTTGACTCCTTTAATGATGCTTCTATTTGTTTATATTGTACCAACGCTGATTTCATATCTCAAATAAATAGCTTTATTAGTAAGGCTCTTTTCTCAAACATTGTTGCTTTTTAAGATGAGAATGAAGTGATTAGACAGTAAAACAGTTAAACATTTATGAGAAAAGAGCTGCAAATTTATTTCAAGCTACAAAATAGCTGATATAACGTTAAAATCGGGTTTAAGATTTTAACAACAAACTTTACGAAAACAGCCATTAGTAAAGAATATTGAAGAATATTGTGTTTAACCAACTTGTTTAAACATCATTCACTGTTCAAAACATTGGATATTTGTTAGTATTTTATCCTATTGATGATATTTTTGCTGATAAAAACGCTGGACTTTATTTTCCGTTTTTCTAATCGGAATTGTCATTTGTTCTAATAATTCAATAAATACTCTCTGACCAATTTCCACTTCTGTTACTTCATATTCAATTTCATAATCTTCTTTGCCCAAGTAGGTACTGAAATCTAAAACAAGCAATCCCTGTTTATATTCGATTTCTGCTCTGTTTGTTGTAAGTGAGCCGAAAAATTCCAGCAACTCTATGGATACACCAATCGACTTAAGTTTCATTTTTACTGGGCCATCGGGAAACTTACCATGTTCAAGCAGTTCAAGGGCTTCCATTTTCCCAATCATTTGGTTTGTCTCTAATAACCCTATTTGAGCTGGTTGTTTTAATGTCAATTCATAATTTGCGCCTTTTTCTCGCAAACGTAAGGCGGATTGGGCATTTTTCAGAAAAAAATCTGCAGTGTCAAAATAATGGTTCACTTGTTTTTTTATTTGGGTAGAAGCAATATCAAAATTCATCAGTAATTTTTGATACTCCTCTTTCGTTAGCATATTTTTAAATTCAATTTCCAATTGTTCTGCCACGCCACTCATCCTTTGCTAAATATTTATTCTTCATTAATGGCTCACACCGAGTAAGTAGTATTATTCATTATCTCTTTATTTTCAATTAACTACAATTTTCTTATCTTCTACAATTTTGGGATTAATGGGATAAATATGTTAAAATACGATAGAGTAGCTATTGTTTAATGAAAAAAGGTAAAAACTATACAACATGGGTATTAAATCATACATATATAGATTCGGGAATAATTTTTTCCCGAGAGATTTCGGATGAGGTGAGTTTTTTTGGATTATTGGGATCACTTCTTAGCGCCATACGAGCAAGCAGTGGATGAATTGAAAATAAAGCTTAGGGGAATGCGAAGTCAATTTGAACTTGATTCGTCTCATTCTCCAATTGAATTTGTTACGGGTCGGGTAAAGCCGCTCGCAAGTATCCTTGACAAGGCCAGACAAAAAGATATCAAGCTTGAAAATCTGGAAACAGAAATGCAGGATATTGCCGGATTAAGAATGATGTGTCAATTTGTAGATGATATTATCAAGGTTGTAGATTTATTAAAGAAAAGAAATGATTTTGAAATTGTTGAAGAAAGAGACTATATTTCTCATAAAAAAGTGAGTGGTTACCGTTCTTACCATGTAGTAATTCGCTACCCAGTTCAAACGATTTCAGGAGAGAAGAAGATATTAGCAGAAATCCAAATTAGAACGTTAGCGATGAACTTTTGGGCAACGGTCGAACATTCTTTGAATTATAAATATCAAGGGCAGTTTCCAAAAGATATTAGATTGCGTTTGCAAAGAGCTGCAGAAGCAGCCTTTCGACTTGATGAGGAAATGTCATTAATTCGTGGCGAAATCCAAGAAGCCCAAGCGCTTTTTTCTTTAAAAAAAGAAAAACAATAATAAGAGTAGTCAGTCAATGTACAGTAAATGAGGGGTTAAATATGAAATTCGCAATAATTTCCAAAGGGGATGCAAATTCCGATTCGTTAAAAGCAAAAATGATCACATATTTATTGGACTTTGATTTGATCTATGATGAGGAAGTACCAGATATTGTGATATCAATTGGAGGAGATGGAACTCTTTTATACGCGTTTCATCGATACACTAGCCGATTAGATAAAACTGCATTTGTTGGTATTCACACAGGACATTTGGGATTTTATGCCGACTGGGTTCCGGAAGAAATTGAGAAACTAGTGATTGCGATTGCCAAAACACCATATCACGTTGTTGAGTATCCATTGCTTGAAACCATCATTAGATATCAACACGGAGGCAAAGAGACTCGCTATTTAGCACTTAACGAATCGACAGTAAAAAGTGTTGAAGGAACATTTGTCATGGACGTAGATATACGTGGACAACATTTTGAACGGTTCCGGGGGGATGGATTATGCGTATCAACGCCATCCGGTAGTACCGCATATAGTAAAGCCTTAGGTGGAGCTATTTTGCATCCGTCGATTCCAGCACTACAAATAACGGAAATGGCTTCTATAAATAACCGGGTTTTTAGAACGATTGGATCACCACTAATATTACCAGATCATCATACCTGTAGACTGAAACCGGTTAATGAACCTGATTTTCAAATTACAATTGATCATCTGACGTTATTACATAAATCTGTAAAATCGATTCAATACCGAGTTGCTGATGAAAAAATTCGTTTTGCGAGATTCAGACCATTTCCGTTTTGGAAAAGAGTACATGATTCATTTGTATCTGAATAACTTTCAAACAGAAAGAAAGGGTTCACCAATGGATGAAAGGTTTTCCATCATGTGGGAAATTACTGCAGAACAAGCAGGAGCATTGATTAAGGATTTCGTAAAAGACCAGGGAATTTCCAAAACATCTTTAACCGATATTAAGTTTAAAGGTGGCCATATTCTTGTGAATAATGAAACTGTAAATGTCCGTTATCGCTTGAATACAGGAGATAGATTAACGATTGTCTTTCCTAAAGAGGAACCAAGTGAAGGAATTCAGGCAGAGAATATTCCACTTTCAATTATTTATGAGGATCAGTATTTATTGGTTGTAAACAAGCCTGCCGGGATGAGTTCGATTCCTTCAAGAGAACATCCGACAGGAAGTTTAGCTAATGCGCTAATAGGGTATTATGAACAAATTAGCGTAAGCGCAACCGCACATATCGTTACAAGACTTGATCGGGATACCTCCGGACTTGTATTAATTGCCAAGCATCGCCATGTCCACCATTTGTTTAGTGAACAGCAAAAATGCGGCACGATAAAGCGAATTTATGAAGCGTTGGCTGTAGGTAATTTTAGCAATGACGAAGGAATAATCAATGAACCAATTGCTAGAAAACTGGATAGCATTATCGAGCGTGAAGTCCATCGGGATGGCCAATATGCCCTAACAAATTATCTTGTGTTATATAGAGGTGAGAAGCTTACCCACCTCAAGCTTCGATTAGAAACAGGAAGGACTCATCAAATTCGCGTCCATTTATCATACCTGGGTCACCCTATCCTTGGAGATGACTTGTACGGTGGTCCAATGAACCTAATAACAAGACAGGCACTTCATTGTCGGGAGCTGTCATTTAAACATCCCTTTGTGGAGGGTGAATACCGATTTACTGCCCCACTGCCCGCTGATATGAAGGAAGTACTTGATTCAGTAAAGAAATAAGTGGGTAATTTACCAATAGTCTAGCAAACTCAAGTAAATATGATGAGATACTTGGGAACCAATCAAGGTCAAACTGGCTCGCCAAAGTGCCTGAGGCGAGCCACTGCTATCATTAAATTTTTTTAAATTTCTCAAGTATTAACGGTAAGGTGGATGGTACTGACACGATTTCCTTTTCTGGATATCTTAAGGCTGAAAGCTTGCAACCAAATACGGCACCAGTGTCAATATTAAAGGTATTATTTATAATTCTAACATCTATAACTGGAGTGTGCCCATAGACAATACAAGCCTCGCCTGAATAATGTTTAGCCCAATCGAGGCGAACTGGGGAACCGTCGGGATGTTTTTCACCGGTAATATCGCCGTATAGAACAAAGGTTTTGACTTTAGAATTTTCTTTACCTATGTACTCCTGCTTAATTCCGGCATGGGCAATCACTAATTTTCCTTGATCTAATTGTTGGTATAGTGGTGCATGCTCATAAAGTTCAATAAATTTCTGGCGGATTTCCTTTTGCTGACTTTTGTTTAGGTCATGGTACTCGGCGACTGTGGTTTCTAGACCGTGAGTGATTTGGACCTTATTTCCTTGGAAGAACCGATATAGTTTGTTGCAGTGGTTCCCAGGAACATAGTATGCCGCTTCTCTGTTTACTGCTAATTCCCAAATAATCTCAACTACTTTTAAGGATTCTGGGCCGCGATCCGTTAAATCGCCAACAAAGGCTAGCTTGCGCCCTTGTTTATGTATTGGAATTCCTTGTTCCCAGTCATAGCCGAGCTTCTCAGTTAATTGTTTAAATTCTGTTAAGCACCCGTGAATATCCCCAATAATATCAATTTTCATATTTTTTCTTCTCCTTACTTTTGAAGACTATCCAAATAATATTCATTTTTTATCAAAATCCAATATGCTCATTGTTTGCGAAAATAGGACAAATATTAATAGTAGAATAACAAATATGTTCTACCAATTATAGGGGGGGATTAAGATTTGGAGCATCAAGCATTAACTTCACTATTTTTTGTCATTCTCTTTGCATTATTAACGCCAATTGTCCAACATCGCTTGAAATTGACGATTATTCCAGTAGTTGTTGCTGAAATATTAATAGGTCTATTAATTGGGAAGAGTGGCTTAAATATTGTCCACGAGGATATGTGGCTAGAAACTTTATCGACCCTTGGATTTATCTTTCTAATGTTCCTAAGTGGGTTAGAGATTGACTTCACTGCATTCTCTGGAAAAAAAACCCGCGACCTACTCCCTAGTGGGAAGAAGGAGCCTAATAGTTTTTTAGTTGCCTCGATTATTTTCCTAGGAATATTTATCGTGTCTTTTGGATTATCCTATGTATTTGTGTTAACTGGATTTATTGAAAATGCCTTTTTAATGACCTTAATTATTTCAACTATTTCCTTAGGGGTAGTTGTTCCAACCTTGAAAGAAGCTCATATTATGAAGACGGCAATTGGGCAGGTTATCCTTTTGGTCGCCGTTATTGCCGATTTAGTGACAATGATTCTCTTAGCGGTCTTTGCTTCTGTTTATTCAGGTGGTGAGGGGAGCACGTGGTTACTTTTAGTATTATTTGGGGCAGGGGTAGTTCTATTTTTTATCGGAAAGAGAGTTCAAAATCGCTTGTTTCTAGAGGCATTGTCCAAAGGAACCACGCAGATAGGCACACGGGCTGTGTTTGCTTTAATCATCCTCCTTGTTGCACTCTCAGAAACAGTGGGTGCAGAAAATATCCTTGGGGCTTTCCTTGCGGGTGTCCTAGTGTCATTGCTTTCACCTAATCAAGAAATGATTCATAAGCTTGATTCCTTTGGATATGGCTTTTTGATTCCCATCTTTTTTGTAATGGTGGGAGTAAATTTAGATATTTGGTCGTTGCTGGGTAATCCCCAAATGCTACTGCTAGTTCCATTACTACTAGGAGCTTTATTATTATCAAAGCTAATTCCGGTGTCTTTATTAAAAATTTGGTATGATAAAAATACCGTTATTGCATCTGGTTTTCTTTTAACCTCCACTCTGTCATTGGTGATAGCTGCGGCAACCATAGGCGAGAGAATGGGAATCATTTCTCGAGAAATGAGCGGAACTTTAATCCTCGTTGCTGTTATTAGTTCAATATTCACACCAATGGTCTTTAAAAAGCTATTTCCCAAGGAGGCGATTCTCAATAAAAAAATAAAAGTCGTTTTTATTGGAGCCACCCGGTTAAGTCTACAGATTACAAGGGAACTAGAATCATCATTATATGAAACCGTCTTGTATCACACGAAACAGGAAAAAGCGGACAAACAAATTGCTGATTCCTTGTTTGGAATTATTGAAATCGCTGATTATTCAATCGAAACATTAGAAACTACGGATATTTTACTAGCAGACATGGTTGTGATATTAACAGGTGACCAAGAAACAAATGTTACCTTAGCCAAAGCAATTAAAGAAAAAGGTAACAGGCGGGTCATTGCTAGAGTGGAAAGTCAAGGTTTGCAAGAAGAATTACGAAATTTGGACATAGAAGTTTTTTCAATGTTTCTTGCTCAACAAACCTTATTACGTGCTACAATCGAATCACCAAGTCTAATGAAAATTTTAACAAATGGAGAGACTTCCTTGTATGAGATAAAAATGCTCAATGAGGAGTTTGCCGGGATGGAGTTAAGAGTATTTCCGTTTACTGGTGATGTTATTTTTGTGCGAATCTTTCGTGGTAAGGATTCTTTGGTTCCGCATGGGGACACTGAACTACGAATAAATGATCGACTAATTGTAACAGGATCTAGGCAATATGTTGATCAGCTTAAGCGAGAGCTTGAGTTTTGTATAAAATGTTAGACAGTGGCATATTGCTACTGTGTAAACAAGTAAAAAGAAATACTTCTTTTCTTTTTTTTAATGTTATAGTAAGATTAGGACTAGGTACTAATATCATGTATTAATAGGAGGGTAATTGATGACTCTTTCTTTAGCTGGAAGAACGTATGTTGTTATGGGAGTTGCCAACAAAAGAAGTATAGCCTGGGGAATCGCGCAGTCTTTGGATAAAGCTGGAGCAAGATTGATTTTTACATATGCAGGGGAACGATTAGAAAAAGGCGTGAGAGATTTAGCAGAAACACTAGAAGGACAAAACTCTCTTGTTTTACCTTGTGATGTAACAGTCGATGAAGAAGTAGCAAAGTGTTTTGCAACGATTAAAGAAGAAGTTGGCACAATTCATGGCGTAGCCCATTGTATTGCTTATGCTAACAAGGAAGAACTTGTTGGTGATTATATGAACACAACTCGTGATGGCTTCTTATTAGCACATAACATTAGTTCTTACTCATTAACCGCTGTTGTGAAGGAAGCAAAAGGGTTAATGACAGAAGGTGGTAGTTTCGTCACTCTTACTTACCTTGGTGGTGAGCGTGTCCTTCCTCATTATAATGTCATGGGTGTAGCCAAAGCTTCACTTGATGCAAGTGTTAGATATTTAGCAAGCGATTTAGGTAAAGAAGGAATCCGCATAAATTCAATTTCTGCTGGTCCAATCCGTACACTATCTGCAAAAGGAATTGGTGACTTTAACTTAATCTTAAAATTTGTTGAAGAACGTGCACCACTTCATCGCGCAACAACTCCAGAAGAAGTTGGAGATACTGCTGTATTCTTATTCAGTGACATGTCCCGCGGAATCACTGGCGAAAATATCCATGTAGATTCAGGCTTTCATATCACAGCTTAATTAATAATTTGTTAAATAATAACCAAGCCAATATTCATGTTGGCTTGGTTTTTTTTTGCCTATATTTAAGGCTTTGTTAAACTAGTCTGTTGATTTCCGTTCCAGGCACTTCGCTTTCCGCGGGCTCACCCGTGAGCCTCC
>CALCRD010000122.1 GCA_937894355.1 uncultured Bacillus sp. | reverse complement strand
AAATTATCGGTGCCCATGTATTGAATATTGCGAAACAAGACTATGTTCCACAGGGTTCAAGTGTAACTTTCTTAGTATCAGAGGGTCCGGTAGTTGAAGTACCAACTGAATCATTTGCCGAATCACCAGGGCCGCTTCCCGATGCCGTTGTCCTTGCCCTTGATAAAAGTCATATAACTGTACATACATATCCAGAGTCCCACCCAGACGATGGCATCACCACATTTAGAGCGGATATTGATGTTTCTACTTGTGGAGAAATATCTCCTCTCAAAGCACTTAATTTTCTAATTCATTCGTTTGATACGGATATTATGACCATTGATTACCGAGTTCGGGGATTTACAAGAGATATTAGTGGTCATAAGTTATTTATCGACCATGAAATAAGCTCAATCCAAAACTATATTCCTGAAGAGGTATCGAACATGTTTCATATGATCGATGTAAATGTTTATCAAGAGAATATTTTTCACACAAAATGTAAACTTAGAGAGTTTGATTTAAACAATTATCTATTTGGCTATACTAAAGAAAAGCTAAGTCAAGACGAAATCATAGACATTACTGAAAAGTTACATATAGAAATGGATGAAATATTTTATGGAAAAAATATTGATAATAGCAATTTAAGGAGATTTTAGGAATTTACTAAATCGATACAGAAAATAATGTTATTCTAGTATAAAATTAACGAGGATTTGGTTGCCTAATCTTACTATTTCTGTTATTATTAATGAGAATTATTTTTGTTCCAAATGTAAGGGAAGATCAAGATATTGCTTTTTCGCCTGAATATCATTGAGAGCAAGAATAGTAATACAATTGTGTAATGGTACACATTAGGAGGCAACAAACATGGAAAACGGTAAAGTAAAATGGTTTAACGCAGAAAAAGGTTTCGGATTCATCGAACGTGATGGTGGAGAAGACGTATTTGTTCACTTCTCAGCTATTCAAGGCGAAGGCTTCAAAACACTTGAAGAAGGCCAATCAGTATCTTTCGACGTTGAACAAGGTGCTCGTGGACCTCAAGCAGCTAACGTAGTAAAATTATAATCAACCCATAAATGAACAAATAAGAACAGACTCTTCTAGGAGAGTCTGTTTTTTAATAGAAAGAATATTATATTAAGTAGCACTATATCTGTAAGTTATCCTTAGAAAAAATAGGTCGAGCGACCAATAGGTTTGGAAAAATAAAACTGTTAAAATAATCATGGTGGCAAATTTTTTTTGCAGAAAAGGAGAATTGCAGGAATGGTAAAACGGTTAATCAATTGGGTGTCTATATTAGCTTTATTTATCCTTGTATTAAGTTTTAACAACACGAGTTTGGCTTCGGAAAATAGCAGTGATGAAGAAAGTATTAATGAGAAATTTGGACTTCCAATTGTTGTCTATGGAGCGGCATTATCTCCTTCGCAAAAGGAAGAAGTTAGAGATTTACTAGGTGTGAAGGACCCAAGCAAGGTTACTGAGATAACAGTCTCAGGAGCAGACCTAGAAACTTATATAAAAGGCGATTCACGGGCAAATATGTACTCATCTGCGAAAATTACCAGAAAAGAAATGGGTGAGGGACTTGATATTAAACAAGTCACTCCCGAAAATATAACTCAAGTAACCAATGAAATGTATGCTAATGCATTATTGACTGCTGGAATTGAAGATGCCGTTGTTGAGGTAGCCTCCCCAGTTAAAGTAAGCGGTCATTCTGCCCTAGTAGGGATTTATAAAGCGTATGACACAGGAAAGGGAGCAAACCTAAATACTGAGCGTACAGAGGTCGCAAATGAAGAACTTAGCCTGGCCACTAATTTAGCAGAGAAAGCAGGCTTGGATCAGGATAAAGTAAGTGAACTACTAACCGAAATTAAGCAAGAAATTGCCTCGCAAAATCCGGTATCGAAAGCAGAAATCGAACAAATTATTAATGATAAACTAAAGGAGCTGGGCATCAATTTAAGCGACGCGGATCGCCAGCTATTAATAGATTTATTTGAAAAAATGCGTAACCTAAATATTGATTTTGATAATGTTAAATCTCAACTGGAAAACCTATCGAAGGATATTAAAAATCGCATTGAAGAAACGTTAGGAGATACAGGTTTTCTTCAGGCTGTTGGAGATTTTTTTAAATCGTTAATTGAAGGCATAAAAAACTTGTTTGAAAGCATCAAAAATATGTTTTAAGAACGTAAACAGCCTTTAAGAAACAGGGGGATTTCCTCTGTTTTTTTTGTGTGAGTTGATAGATAGAAGAAGAAATTCCGCTTAATTACTTCTGCTAGTCGTGAAATTTGTGCTGAACAAGCTACTTGCACTTTTCTCATGAGCGAAACTTAAAGAGTTTAGAATTTGCATTCAAGCTGTTTTTTTATACATAGAATTTCCATTTCTGAGAAAGCTATCACGTGGAGGCGATGTGAAAAATGGAAACAGTAGAAAGCCATCAGTTTTTGTCAAAGTGCCCTCAAATTATTTCCAAAAGAGGACGACAAATGATGGATTTGAATGTGAAACAGGATAGAAAAATGCTAAGTGGATTAGGCAGCTATCGAAAATCCATTTTGGATTCTGAGGAAAATAAAATAAAAAAATATATAACAGAAAAATGTGCTAAGGTTATTCGAATGAAAACAGTTTTCCTGATGTTTGGTTCTTTACTAATGTCAGCCCAGCCATTAACAGGAGTTTCAGCGGCATCTGCCTCAAACACCAACCAGGCAGATTCGCAAAACTCCTATGTAGTAAAAGCGGGGGACACATTGACGAGCATAAGCAAAAAAAGTAAAACCACCATATTTGAATTAAAAAAGCTGAACAATCTTACTTCAGATTTGCTTCAAATTGGTCAATGTTTGAAGCTTCCAAATGGCTTGACCTTTTCTTCTACAAATAAAGTAGTGGAATCAAGCACACCGGATATTCAAAATCAACTTCATTTGTTAGGCTATAACTATGTTCCAGCTATGACCGGAAACTCTGATTCGGCAACTGTCCAATCTATTAAGGCGTTTCAAAGTGATTATGGATTATCAGTTACTGGAAGAGTAGATGAAACAACGAAAAATTCACTTGATCATGCTATTGTGAAAAAGAATATTATTGAAGATACCTATCGATATTTAGGAGTACCATACGTGTGGGGTGGGGAGACCCCAAGTGGCTTTGATTGTTCTGGTTTCGTGTACTATATGTTTAATGAGCATGGAATTAATATGCCACGGGAGACATCGAGAACCTTATTTACTAAAGGGACTACAATTGATCGGAATAATTTACAGCCAGGGGATCTCGTTTTTTTTGCGGTAAAAAAACCAGGGGTCGTATCCCATGTCGGCTTTTATGTGGGAAATAATAACTACATATCAGCAACAAGTACTAAAGGAATTGAAGTTTACTCTGTTGATAGCCCCTATTGGGGGAAGTATTATTACGGAGCAAAAAGGATATTTTAATTTTAAAAAAGGCAACCACTTTTTAGCGGTTGCCTTTGTGTTTACCTTTATTTAGTTGACTCTTGAGTAGACTTGATTGCTTCCTTATATTCAGCTGTAAGATTATCCATAATCGTTTGAACAGGAAGTATGTCATGGATTTCTCCAACTCTTGCACCAGCAAATACTAGTCCGTTTTCAACATCACCAGTAACAGAAATTCTTAAAGAATCTGATGTGCAGAAACGATGCGAGCATACTTTTAAACAGTCCGTACATTTTTTAATTTTTAGTTTATCTTTAGTCATAAGCTCATGGAGGAAATTATTCTTAAGAGCTCTTCCATGTAAGCCAACTGTCGTTTTTACAAGTACAGCATCTTCAGCAGTTGATTCGAGATATTTTTGTTTAAACGCTAATGGAGCATCACACTCATTACTAGCAACAAATCTAGTTCCCATTTGCACTCCTGATGCACCCATCGCTAAAGCTTTGGCAATATCAGATCCGTAGAGGATTCCACCAGCAGCGATAACTGGAATTGTAACAGCTTCGACAACTTCTGGAAGAATATCAAACATTGGTCGGTCCGTTCCTAGGTGACCACCAGCTTCAAAGCCTTCTACAACAACAGCTGCAGCTCCTAGACGTTGAGATATTTTGGCTAATTTTGCTGAAGAAACAATTGAAATAACTGGGACACCAGCTTCTTTTCCCCATGCATACATATCTCTTGAAATCCCTGCACCAGAAATAACAAAATCAACTTTCTCTTCCATTGCAGCTTTAATTGTATTCGCAAAATCTTTCATGGCAAAAAGTACATTGACGCCAATATATCCTTTTCCATTGGTTAATTCTCTAGCTTTTCTTATATGATAACGTAGTTCGTCAATTGAAATCCCAGTACCTGAAATAATTCCAATTCCTCCTGCATTTGAAGCTGCAGCAGCTAAATTGCTTAGTGAAACTCCAATACCCATTCCGCCTTGCATAATCGGAAGTTTAGGTGTCATATGGCCAATCTTTAATTGTGGAAAGTCCAATTCAATTCCCCTTTTCAAAAAAATCATAAATGTGTTAATTCTACCAAGAAATTGTAAAATCCTATCGATTTTTGTTACCTGGTCATATAATCAGATTATATATATATTTTGTCAAGATAACAAGAAATTATTTAATATAGGAAGGACACAAACTGTACATAGAAAAAACGAAGGATAAATCCAATATATTTTCACTCTCCTATTGTTTTTATCAAAAATAAGGGACATTCACAAGTTACATTTGTCATATAGTATAAAAAGAAAGTCTCCCAATTTTTGGCAAATACAATCAAAGTTCACAATTCCTATAAATATTAACAAAAAAAGGCTTACCTTTTTTGGGGAAAAGAGGTAAGCAATGAACCGAGAAATCCATTATTGTAATTGATACTTTTTTAACTTTCGATAAAGAGTTGAACGAGCAATGTTCAATTTTTTAGCTACTGCTGATAAATTTCGGCCTTTTTCATCTAATAGCCGAACTAATAGTTTTCGCTCCTCGGACTCTTTCAGTGAAAGATTATCTTGTTGGTACTTTGCAAGGACGTGAGTATAGTTATTTTCAAATAAATATGTTGGCAAATCTTCTAATGTCAACAGGTGAGTATCACTGAAAATAACTGCATGCTCTAAGACGTTTTGCAGTTCCCTTATGTTACCAGGCCAGTCGTAGTCCAAAAAATAATTGAGTGTCTGTTGAGCTAGTGAAAGCGAATTTTTCTCATGTTTTTTCATAAATTGAGTTAAAAAATATTCTGTAAAAGAGAGAATGTCTTCCTTTCGCTCACGAAGAGGTGGAAGGTTAACTGAAACCACATTTAATCGGAAATAAAGATCTTCTCGAAACAGTCCCTGTTTACATAAGTCATAGAGGTTTTTATTTGTGGCAGATATAATTCGAACATTCACTGAAAGAGGTTTTGATGAACCCAATCGAGTCACTTCTTTTTCTTGTAGTACCCTAAGGAGGTGAACCTGTAAATCTAGTGGCATTTCACCTATTTCATCTAAAAACAAGGTGCCGCCATTCGCTTCTTCAAATTTCCCCTTTTTTCCTTCTTTAGCTGCACCCGTGAAGGCTCCTCTTTCATATCCGAACAGTTCACTTCCGATTAATTCTTTTTGAATGGCACCACAGTTAATCGCAATAAATGGTTGATCACTTCTAGGACTTGACTTATGAATGGAAGAGGCAAATTTTTCCTTGCCGGTACCACTTTCTCCTAATAGCAAAATGGGAACACTCGACGGTGAAGCTTTATGACACTTATTGATCGCCGATAAAATAGGTTTCGATGACCCAATAATTTCCTTCCAAGCTCCGTTTTTCTGCAGACTTAATTTAGAAGATATAAGCATATGTTTCTCCTTTTTTTGAAAAACAGATTCAGTTGATGGATTATTTTGTTTCATATACTTATTGGCAAATTGGCTTTCAATAATCTGAGCAGTGGAAATAGCTAATCCTAACGTATGGGGTTGTGCATTACTCCATAATCCTGTGAAATCAATAGCACCGATGACTTCTTTTGATATGGGATGTGTAATAGGGGCTGAAGAACATGTCCATGGATGACATCCTTGGCAATAGTGTTCAGCAGAAAAAATTTGAATAGGTGATTTAGTGATAATGCTAGTACCGATGGCATTGGTACCTGCACCCGATTCACTCCAATCCATTCCTATGGCAAAATTCATTTTCTCAGCTTCACGCAATAAAGATTTTTCACCGTTCAGATAGATAATCCAACCTGCATCATTCGAAAGGGTAATTAAATATCCCGTTCCTTTCATTTTATCAAATAAATTATCGATAATCGGCTTGGCAATTTGATAGAGCTCGGATTCTTTAATAAGCTGATTTAAATCATTGTCAGGTAAAGCATGTTTTGTGTGAATTTGGTTGGGATCAACACCGTTCTCCTGACAACGCTGCCAGGATTCAATAATATTTTTTCTTAACAAAGTTGGTGTATCACCAGGCAAATCCTTCGTTACAAACCTTTCCCATAAAAGTTCAAATTCCTTGTTTTTGTCAGGTAAATTTTTCGTAGAGAAGATAGAAATATACGGATTACTCATCTCATTTCCCCTTTAATTTACACTAATATTAAGAATATTCTAACATTCTTTCGGGTGAAAAACCAACCAGTAATTTCCTTTTTTGTAGTGTTTTTTTAAAATGCAACAACTGTAGCGCAACAGTATGTATCAAAACGCTACAATAGAACTCTTTTTTAAAAGAAAGGTTCTGTTAAACTTGAATGTTGATTTCCGTTGCAGGCACGAGCGGTTCGCAGGCTCACCCGTGAGCCTCCTTCGGTCGTTCCTTCCTTCGGAGTCTCACTCAGCTCGTGCTCCTGCAGGAGTCTGCGTGCCTTCCACTCCAATCAACATTGTGTGAAAAATCAACACTGAGCTTTAACACAGCCAAAAGAAAAAACAGTCTATTCATAGGATTCTTAGGTTTGGCACGGAAGTTGCAATATAAATTATTGAAAACGAAATACAGTTGCAGGTTAGGAAGGGGAGAACAGGATGGAAAAAGTTTCTACCAGGAAAGCGCAAATACTGGCAATCGATGCCGGAGGAACAATGACAGATACCTTCATTATTGATGATAATGGTGATTTTGTTGTTGGTAAGGCTCAATCAACACCAGAGGATGAATCGGTTGGTTTGTTAAACTCCGCAAGGGATGCACTCACTTACTGGGATACCACTGTTGAAGCCGAGTTTCCGAAATTACTAGCAGGTGTTTATTCTGGCACGGCCATGCTTAATCGTCTTGTATCTAGAAAAGGACGTCGTGTTGGACTAATCGTTAATAAGGGGATGGAAGATTTCCATCGAATGGGACGAGCTATTCAAGCCTACCTGGGTTACTCCTATTCTGACCGTTTACATTTAAATACTCACCGTTATGATCCTCCCCTTGTTCCAAGGGAATTAACTAAAGGAATTACTGAAAGGGTCGACCTATTTGGTAATGTCGTCATCCCGCTTTACGAACATGAAATTGAAGCTTGTGTCCAAGAGCTTATCGATGAGGATGTTGAGGCAATCGTAATCAGCCTACTTCATTCTTATAAATATCCAGCACATGAGCGGAAAATTAGAGATATTGCTAAAGCTCAAATCGAAAAACAAGGTAAAAACATTCCGCTGTTTGCATCTGTTGATTATTATCCGGTAAGAAAAGAGACACATCGGACAAACACAACGATTATTGAAGCATATGCTGCGGACCCGTCTCGTGAAACACTTTCAAAAATTGACACAATGCTGAGAGATCATGGTTCTGAATTTGATTTACGGGTAATGGCCAGCCATGGCGGTACAATCAGCACACAAGCCAATGAACTGGCAAGAACGCTAGTGTCAGGACCAATCGGTGGAGTAGTTGGGGCTAAATACCTTGGTGAACACTTGGGAATCCGCAATATTGCTTGCTCAGATATTGGTGGTACAAGCTTTGATATGGCCTTAATTACTCAAGGTGATTTAAGCATTAACACCAGTCCTGATATGGCCAGACTTGTTTTAAGTTTGCCACTAGTTGCTATGGATACAGTTGGTGCTGGTGCAGGTAGCTATGTCAGAGTTGATCCAAACTTTAAATCTCTAACACTAGGACCTGATAGTGCAGGCTCTAAGGTGGGAGTATGTTATCCAGAGGGGGGCATTCAAACAGTAACAGTATCCGACTGCCATGTCGTTCTTGGATTGATTAATCCTAATAACTTCCTTGGTGGTGAAGTTAAGCTGATTCCTGAGCGTGCTTATGAGGCTGTAAAAAAACAAATTGCTGAACCACTTGGTTTATCTGTAGAAGATGCCGCCTACGGAGTTATTGATCTATTGGAATCTCAGTTGCGAAACTATCTTGAGTCTATGATTTTAGGAAAAGGATATTCTCCGACACAATATACATGTTTCTCTTACGGTGGAGGAGGCCCGCTTCATACCGCAGGGTATACAAAAGGGCTTGATTTTGAAGATGTTATGGTTCCTGCATGGGCAGCTGGTTTCTCGGCATTTGGTTGTGGCGCAGCAGATTTTGAATATCGCTACGATAAAACACTCGACATTAATGTCGATGACGATGCTGGAGATGATATCAAGCTGATTTCCGGTAGTGAGCTCCAAGGTGCATGGGATGAACTTAAGGAGAAAGTTGCTGTTGAGTTTGAGAAAAATAAATTTGATCGCAAAGACGTCGATTTTCGACTCTATTTCCGAATGCAATACCAAGGCCAATTAAATGACCTGGAAATTGAAGCTCCGATTGAGAAATTTAGGAGTGTGAGTGATTGGGAAACGATTGTCGAGGCATTTGAAGACACTTACACAAGAGTTTATGCAAAAGCAGCTAAATCGCCTGAGCTTGGCTTTAGTATTACTGGAGCAATCATTCGCGGAATTGTTGAAGTAGCAAAGCCTCGTATTTCCGAGGAACCATTACAAGGTGAAAAGCCGCCATTTGACGCTTATATGGGTCAACGTCATGTGTACTGGAAAGGCGAATGGATGAAAGCAGATATTTGGGAAATGGAAAAATTGCTGCCTGGTAACAAAATTGGCGCCTTCTCGATTCTGGAATCTCCTGCCACCACCTTTGTCATTCCACCAGGGTTTGAAACGTATTTAGATAAACACCGGATATTCCATTTAAAAGAACTTTAATGTTAAAGGGGGTTTTAAAGCATGAAGATAACCGAAATTGAACAACAAGGACGAAAGAATATTGGTTGGGATGGAAAAACGCTTAAACAAATGCGGCAAGAAATCGATGAAGTTAGCGCATCCACGGGTCATTATGCTGGTTTAGAGACTTTACCATTAAAGGAAACAGATCCGATTCGTTATGAAAAAATCTTCTCTAAATTACGGGGTGGCGTTGTCCATGCGCGGGAAACAGCGAAAAAGGTTGCCGCATCTCCAATTGTTGAGCAAGAAGGGGAATTGTGTTTTACCCTTTATACACCGGAGGCTGATTCTGTAGTAACCTCAACGGGAATCATCATTCACGTTGGTACGATGGGTTCAGCGATCAAATACATGATTAAAAACGATTATGAAGATAATCCAGGAATTGAGGATGGCGATCTTTTTTGTAACAATGATTGTCAAATTGGTAATGTGCATCCCTGTGACGTACATACGATTGTCCCGATTTTTCATGAAGGCGAAGTTATTGGTTGGGTCGGTGGGGTTACCCATGTTATCGATGTAGGAGCTACAGCACCGGGAAGTATGACCGTCGGACCAGTTACTCGTTACGATGATGGCTACCAAATTGCCTGCCGTAAAATTGGTAAAAATGACACCCTTTCAAAAGATTGGGTGATTGAAAGTCAGCGTTCTGTTCGAACAACAAAATACTGGCTATTAGATGAACGGACTCGAATTGCAGGGTGTCACATGATTCGTGATCTTGTTCAAAATATTATTAAGGAAGAGGGCGTTGATACTTATAAACAATTTATTCGCGAAGTCATTGAGGATGGCCGCCGCGGTTTTGTTAATCAAGTAAAAAGTATGCTAATTCCAGGAAAATACCGTCAAGTTTCCTTTGTTGATGTGCCTTACAAAAACTTAGAAGTTCCACCGTACGCCCAGGTTGATACCATCATGCATGCGCCAACTGAGCTTACCGTTCATAAGGATGGGAAATTCCAAATCAATTTTGAAGGTGTAAATAGATGGGGCTGGCACAGCTATAATGCAACGCCTGTTGCGATTACGAGTGGAATTTGGGTTATGATGTCCCAAACCTTAATTCCGAATGACCGGGTAAATGATGGTGCTCTTTATGCGAGCCATTTTGATCTTCCGTATGGTTCTTGGTTAAATCCTGATGATATACGAACTGCTCACAGCTATGCTTGGCACTTCCTTGTGTCGGCATGGAGTCCACTATGGCGAGCTCTTAGCCGAAATTACTTTGCTCGTGGTTATTTAGAAGAAGTAAATGCCGGAAATGCCAATACCTCCAACTGGCTCCAAGGTGGCGGAGTTAATCAGTTTAATGAAAACCATGCCGTAAATAGCTTTGAATCAGCAGCTGAAGGTATCGGTGCAAGTGCAGTGAAGGACGGTATTAGTCATGCTGCAGCCATTTGGAACCCTGAAGGTGATATGGGTGATATGGAAATTTGGGAGTTGGCAGAACCACTTCTTTACTTAGGTCGTAGTATTAAGCCGAATACTGCTGGTTATGGAAAATACCGTGGTGGCAGTGGCTATGAGACCTTACGGATGGTCTATGGAGCAAAAGACTGGACAATGTTCTTTATGGGAAATGGGTATATGTCAAGTGATTGTGGATTAATGGGTGGTTATCCAGCAGCATCAGGCTACCGTTTTGAAGCACATGGTACCAATTTGAAGGAGCGAATTGACAAACAACTCCCAATCCCAACTGGTGGGGATCTCGATCCTGATAATCCGGAATACGAAAATATGATGGATGCAAGTGAAGTAATTCGTGATAAGCAATCAATAACGACGGAAACTATCTTTGAAAATTACGACCTGTATTTGAACTACCTTCGTGGGGGCCCAGGATTTGGTGATCCGTTAGAGCGTAAGGTAAAGCTGATTGAGGAAGATTTAAATGAAGGTCATTTGTTACCACGATATGCAGAAAATGTTTATGGTGCTGTTGTTAGCAAAACCGAAATTGGAAAATACATTGTCGATGCAAAAGCTACGGAAAAACGTCGCAAGCAAATTAAAAAAGAACGACTTAAACGTGGAATTCCCGTCGAACAATGGATGAAGAAAGAAAAACAAAATATCATTCAAAAGGATGCATCGGTCCAGGTTCGCCATATGTACGCCGGCAGCTTTGCTTTAAGCGAAACTTTTGCTAATGAATTTAAAGAGTTTTGGGATTTACCTGCTGAATGGAAATTAACTGAAGCAGAACTAGGTGTACCGGTTTTTGGCGCAAAAATTAACCACAATAAATAATTAAACTAAAAGTGGGGTGAGGTATAATATGACGCAGTACGATCGTAAGACGATTGAAGAATTAATGGATGGAACGATTGATTCCTATAAACTAATGGAAATGCTTTCGAATTTTAAAGATGCTGACAGATTTGATAAATATATAAGTATTCTCCAAGAAAGAGTATCCTGGGATGATCCAATCCTGATGCCTGCGGGGCTTCATTTATATATTGTCCAGAAGGCTTCGGGTGATCGAATTATCAAATGTGATTGTGGTCATGAATTCTGTAAAGCTGAAGATAACTGGAAGCTCCATTCCCTCATTTATGTTCGCGATACTCCAGAAAAACTTGGGAATCTATATCCCAAAATGCTTGCTCCAGATCCAGAATGGCAAGTATTCCGCGAGTATTATTGTCCAGAATGTGCTGCCCAACTAGAGGTAGAAGCTGTTACGCCGTGGTATCCAATACTGAAGGATTTCGAACCAGATATCGATGCATTTTATGAAGAGTGGTTAAATAAACCACTTCCACAAGTAAAATAATATTATTAGAATGGACGACAGTCGCGACTGTCGTCCATTTTTATTACAGTTAGGTCAATAAAATTTTGGCACAAAACAGCAGACCTAGTTATTGGGGTGATGGATTGGATGGGCTAATTTTTGGTATTAGTGATTTTTTACCTGGTAGGGGTATGGGCGCGAAATGGATAATAATTGAAAAATCGGAGTTCTTTTTAATTGAGAATTCTTGAAATCATGGCCATTTGGTGATGGAGTTAATTTTTTACTTGTTTGCTTTTTACTATAATGTATATATTTCGGAATTTTTTTTGGCCTAAAAAAGTAATTTGGTGGGAAAATGTAAATATTGAGGGTGGAAATCGGTGATACCCATAAGGGTATGCGGGCGAAATCCAATGAACAGCTGATCTATAGGGTACACAATAATGAAAAAAGCTAGCAAATTGGGTATCCTATAAAAATCCTAAAAAAACCCTTTTAGGATGATGACCAATCTAGGGAGTTGATTTGAAAATTCTCTGAAGCGGTAAATTACGGATTTTAAGAAACCCCCAAAAACACGATTTGCCCCACGCCTTTTTTCCTAGCATAAATAAGCTTAGACTATTTGTAATTTTTCTACCTACATTAATAAAGAAATGTTTGCTATTTTTTGACGAAACACGCAATATTAAGACGAATAGGAACTTCAATAATAATTTGTTTTAAAAAATGTATGGTGATAGAAGAAAGTAGGGATTTACATGCCTGATTTTTTATCTTTGGGTGTATCAGAAACATTAGTAGAAAAATTGCAGGAATACGGAATTGTTATTCCAACACCAATTCAAGAAAAAACGATTCCATTCGTAATGGATGGTCAAGATATTATTGCCCAAGCCCAAACAGGAACAGGGAAAACGTTTGCCTTTGTTTTGCCGATTATAGAGCGTCTTGATCCGGATGCAGAATATGTCCAAGCGTTAATTGTAACGCCAACTAGAGAATTGGCATTACAAATTACTGCCGAAATTAAGAAAATGATTGATGGCATTGAAGGAATTGACGTTTTAGCTGTTTATGGGGGACAGGACGTTGAAAAGCAGCTGAAAAAATTAAAGAAAAATGTTCAAATCGTTGTTGGAACTCCAGGACGATTGTTAGACCATATTAGAAGAGGTACCGTACAATTAGGGGATGTTTCCTTCCTTGTTCTTGATGAAGCCGATCAAATGCTTCATATTGGTTTTTTAAATGAAGTAGAGGACATTATTAGGAAAACTCCATCTAGTCGACAAACGATGCTTTTTTCAGCCACTATGCCAACTGAAATCCGAACATTAGCCAAAAAACATATGCGCGAACCAAAGTATATTCAAGTTGAAAAGACACAGGGTCCGGCCCAAACAGTTAAACAACAAGCTATTTTTACAACTGACCGTGCGAAACAGGCTACCCTGATAGAGTTAATTGAAACGCATCGGCCATTTTTAGCAGTGATTTTTTGCCGAACAAAACGAAGAGTAAGCAAACTATACGATGCGCTTAAATCGCATCGTTACCAATGTGATGAATTACATGGGGACCTATCACAAGCCAAGCGTGAGCAAGTAATGAAGCGGTTTCGTGATGCAGAAGTCCAATTACTAATCGCCACAGATGTTGCTTCAAGGGGACTTGACGTTGAAGGTGTTACTCATGTTTATAACTATGATATTCCCCTCGACTCAGAGTCGTATATCCATCGAATTGGCAGGACGGGAAGAGCAGGAATGACGGGAATGGCTATTACCCTATATTCAGAAAAAGACCTCCCGCTACTTGATTTAATTGAAGAGGAACTGGATATAACGATTAAAAAACAAAATGATGGAAATGTGGATAAGGATGCAAACCATTCATTAGCTTCCCGAAAATCAAGGAACAATGGAGTAGAATCCAATTCATCAGGTTCCCGTAACCCGAGAAGTAGTAGAGAATCTAGGTCATCAGGTTCCCGCAATCCTAAATCCAATCGATCAGATTCTCGCAAGCCACGAGAAAAAGGCGAATTCAGGTCATCAGATTCTCGCAAGCCACGAGAAAAAGGCGAATTCAGGCCATCAGATTCTCGCAAACCACGAGAAAAAGGTGAATTCAGAACAT
>CALCRD010000121.1 GCA_937894355.1 uncultured Bacillus sp. | reverse complement strand
CATACTCAGCAGCATGGCGGTTAAAGCCTACCGCTTTTAGTTCAAACCCTAACGTCGTTTTATTAATGATAAATCCAATAATGATAACAGCAATTACACCCAAGAATAATCCCAAATTAATATATGAACCATCAAAAATCTCTGTTAAAAAGGGAACTCTTAGTGTTGCAGCTTCTGGTAGTTTACGTGATTCAGTTTCTAGAAAATCTCCTTTAAAATAACTAGGAACCACATAATAAACAGTCCAATAGGCAATCCAGTTCATCATGATTGTTGAAACAACTTCATGAACATTAAATCTTGCCTTAAGCAATCCCGGAATAAAGGCCCATAGTGCTCCACCTAAAATCCCACATAAAATCATCATTAACAGTAGAATTGGTCTTGAAAAATCAAAGGTAAGACCAACAGCAGTCGCAAATAGGCCACCTATTAACATTTGACCAGAGGTGCCAATATTGAAAAGTCCTGTTCGAAAGGCGAAAGCAACAGAAAGTCCGGCAAAGATTAATGGCGTTGCTGTTGCCAAGGTGTTGCCAATTCGTTCAATATTTTTAAGTGCCCCTTGGAATAGGAAAGAATATCCTTCGATAGGGTTGCTCCCTATTAAAAGCATTAATATCCCACCAGCTAATAATCCAAAAATAACCGCTATTATTGAAATGATTGCACTTCTCATAGGCTTCTCTCCTTACTCACACCAGCCATCATTAGCCCAACCTCATTTTCATTGGTTTCCCGGGCGTTGACAACTCCGATAAGCTCTCCATTGTTAACGATGGCAATCCGGTCGGAAAGTTGTAACACTTCATCTAGTTCTAGGGAAACTAACAGCACGGCTTTTCCTTTATCTCGATGCTCTATCAACCTCTTATGGATATACTCAATCGAACCTACGTCCAATCCCCGAGTAGGCTGAACAGCAATAAGCAAATCCGGATCTAATTCAAG
This sequence comes from uncultured Bacillus sp., assembly GCA_937894355.1. Lineage (GTDB taxonomy): Bacteria > Bacillota > Bacilli > Bacillales > Cytobacillaceae > Bacillus_BU. The sequence goes on along the minus strand of CALCRD010000121.1, from coordinate 17,784 downwards.
CTCTCTTCCGACAATCGCCTTCTGCTGATTTCCACCTGATAATGTTCTAGCTTTTGATAAACCACCTTCTCCAGCCCGCACATCAAAGTTCTCTAATATTTTGTTGGCGTATTTCCGGATTGCCCCTCTATTTAATAACCCATGTTTGGCAAACGGTTGTTTATTAAAAATTTCTATAACCATGTTTGCTTCTAACGTATAATCTAAAATTAGTCCTCTTTTTTGCCTATCTACCGGAATATGACCAACACCCTTTTCAATTCTTTTTCGAATTGAGATTGTGGTTATTTCTTCGCCATTTAAAGTGATCTTTCCTGACTCTGCCTTCCTGAGACCAGTAATCGCTTCAACCAGTTCATTTTGGCCATTTCCTTCAACACCGGCAATTCCGACAATTTCCCCTTTTTTTACTTCAAGCGAGAAAGATTTAAGTCCAAGAACTTTTCGCATGTTTTTTACAGAAAGATTATCTATTTTTAGTACCACATCACCTGGAGTACTTTCTTTCTTATCCACTTTGAAGTTAACATGACGACCTACCATCATTTCTGCTAGGCTCTCCTCGCTAGCTTCTGACACATTAACTGTACCAATTGATTTTCCACGGCGAATAACTGTACAACGGTCCGCTACAGCTTTAATTTCCTTCAATTTATGAGTAATAATAATTATAGATTTTCCTTCTTTTATCAGATTCCGCATGATTTTCATTAATTCTTCTATTTCTTTTGGGGTTAACAAGGCTGTAGGTTCGTCAAAAATGAGAACCTTGGCTTCACGATAAAGCATCTTCATTATCTCTACTCTTTGTTGCATTCCTACAGATATGTCCTCAATCTTGGCATATGGATCCACATTTAATCCATAATGCTTTGACAATTCTGCAATTCTATTTGCTGCCTTATCAATATCTAGCACAAATCCCTTAAGCGGTTCGCTTCCTAGGATAATATTTTCAGTAACTGTAAAGTTATCAACTAGCTTAAAATGCTGATGAACCATCCCTATTCCAAGATGATTTGCCACATTTGGGTTGGTTATTCGCACTTCTTTTCCATTAACTTTAACCGTCCCTTTTTCAGGTTGATACATTCCAAACAAAACACCCATTAAGGTTGATTTTCCAGCCCCATTTTCTCCTAATAGTGCATGAATTTCCGCTTTTTTCAATGTAAGCGTAATATTATCATTAGCTACAATACCTGGGAATTCCTTCCGTATATTCAGCATTTCAACAACATAACTCATAGCAGCACACACCTTTATATATAAACTCGGGCTTCATTTCAGTAAAGCGTGAGAATGGCAAAAGAGACGGAACAAACCGTCTCTATTGCATACTTACTTACTACTCCAATAAGCTTCCTTGTTCACCGGCGACTTTAATATCACCAGATTTAATCTTTTCGAAAACTTCTTTCACCTTACTTGCAGTGTCATCACTTAAGTTCGGATTTTCTTTAGGAAGACCAATTCCATCGTTTTTAGCATCAAATGTTAGCGTTTTTCCACCAGGGAACTTGCCATCTTTTTCCAGCTTAATCATATCAAAGGCTACGGTATCAACCATCTTCATTGCTGATGTTAACACCACGGATTTTTCGCCTTCATAAATACCTTCGGCAAATTGGTCACTGTCTACCCCAACCATCCAAACTTTATCTCCTCCCTTAACACGAGTTATTGCTTCCCGAATTGCTCCGACTCCAACCCCACCAGCAGCCGCGAAAATAACATCTACTCCACGGTCATACATAGATGCAGCAATTTGAGTACCAGCAGCTACGTTATCAAAAGATCCTTGATAAACGACATTATCTTTTTTAATACTTATATTTGTTTGGAAATTTTCATTGGCATATTTAAGACCTTGTTGGAATCCCCAGTTAAACTTTTGCACAGCCGGGATTTTCATTCCACCAATAAAACCTGCTTCGCCTTCTTTCAATTGCAAGGCAGTGGCTACCCCTGCTAAGAATCCAGATTCATGTTCGGCAAAGAAGATAGCGACTGTGTTATCTTTCACTACAGGCGTAAAGTCACCCTTGTGTGGATTACCATCAATAATAACAAATTTGGCATCTTTAAATTTATCCTGTGCTTGGAATACGGCCGTTTCAAACTTGAATCCCGGAGTAACAATAAACTTATATTCAGCATCATATAAGTTACCGATCTCTTTTAAATATTCCGCTTCTGTTGTTCCAGCTGGCTTAAGGTATTTTACATCAACACCGAGGTCTTCCTTGGCTTTTAGAATTCCTTCCCAAGTACCTTGGTTAAACGATTTGTCATCAATTGTTCCTGCATCAGTAACCATACCTACCTTAAAGGCAGCTTCCTTTTCACCTTTATCAGCATCATCTTTAGTATCAGTGTCACCACAAGCACTTAATAGAGTTCCCGCAGCTAGCATAAGGGACATAACTAAACCAAATTTACGTTTTTTCAAAATTTGAACCCCCTTAATATTTTTTGAATTAGTAAGAATGTGTTTTAAAAGCAGTTTATAAATTTAGCTTCTCCATCCTGTTTAATTAAAATTCCATTTCCAGGGATGTTAAATTCAAATTATCTGCTTTAAAAAAATTCACTGAAATGAAGGATAGATTCATCGAAATTCATTTGCTTTGAGACTAGCAATACAGTTTCAGCTTCTGAGTTCAAGGACTTGGAAATTTTTTCTTGAAATCCAATTGGCACAACTTGAGCAACGGCTTATGTAATTTTTCGCTTCACCGTTTGCAGTCTGCAATCGCTTACTTCCTTCAAATTTTCCAACCTTGAAACACGAGAATCAAACATCATCCATTCCATCCATCTAATCTATCATCATTCCTACTAATCGACCTCAATATAACATACTTTTCTAGTATAAATAAATAGTGGTTTAACGTTTTAAGTAAATATTCCCAAAAACGCCTCAAATCCTTACTAAATACTTAACATTTTTAAAAAGGCACATACCAAAGTCGCCAATTTTCTTCTATTTCCAGCACTTTAAATGTTATTTCGACAAAATATTTAATCGTAATCAACTTCCCTTTTCTTTGAAAAAAGGCTGTTTTAAACTAGGCTGTTGATTTCCGTTCCAGGCGCTTCGCGCACCTTAGGGCGGTAGCGGGGAGCCTCCTTGTCGCTTTGCGCCTTCGGAGTCTCCCCTGCCCCGTACCCCCGCAGGAGTCTTCGCACCTTCCACTCCAATCAACATGAGTAAAAATCAACATTGTTCTTTAACACTACCTAAAAAAGAGCCAATATCCCCTGATAATTTCCAGGGTATTGGCTTCTTTTTAAGAAATAGGAATGCAGAATTGTTGACCGTTGCTGTCGGGCTTGGGTGACAGCTTTGCCTATTTTTCCGCTTATTTTAAGCATCTTTATATGAATCATCTTGAGTTTTTCCAATCAGGACCGTTCTCGGCTTACTTCCCTCATAAGCACCAACAACGCCTCTTAACTCCATCTCATCGATTAACCGAGCTGCTCGTGTATAACCAATTCTAAACCTTCTTTGCAGCATCGAAACCGAAGCCGTTTGCATATCAATAATAAGCTGAACTGCTTCATCATATAAATCGTCCGTAACATCAGAATAGTTCGATTGAACTTCATCGGGAATCATTTCCTCTTGGTATTGTGCCTTTTGTTGGCCGATAACAAAATCGACAATCTCCTCAACTTCATCATCAGAAAGGAAAGCTCCTTGCACCCGAACAGGCTTGGATGAACCGACTGGAAGGAATAGCATATCTCCTCGACCAAGCAATTTGTCGGCACCCCCCATATCTAAAATAGTCCTTGAATCAGTACTTGAGGATACCGCAAAGGCAATTCGCGAAGGAATATTCGCTTTAATGACTCCGGTAATAACATCAACAGAAGGACGTTGGGTAGCAATAATCAAATGAATTCCAGCTGCCCGGGCCATTTGGGCCAAACGAGTAATTGCGTCCTCGACATCTGACGAGGCCACCATCATTAAATCAGCAAGCTCATCAACGATTACGATGATATACGGTAATAATGGCTGCTGGGCTTCTTCTTCAGCATTCTCTTTTTTAACATGATCATTATAGCCTTCAATATTTCTTGTCCCTGTATGAGAAAATAACTCATAACGGCGTTCCATTTCGTTTACGACCTTTTTAAGTGCTTGAGAGGCTTTTTTTGCATCTGTTACAACTGGTGCCAGCAGATGCGGAATACCATTATAGACATTCAGTTCGACCATTTTTGGATCAATCATCATCATTTTTACTTCATGGGGTTTAGCCCGCATTAAGATACTTGTAATAATAGCGTTAATACATACGCTTTTTCCACTTCCTGTTGAACCAGCTACAAGTAAATGAGGCATTTTATTTAATTCTGCTAAAACTGCTTCCCCTGTAACATCACGACCAAGCCCAATTAATAGTTTTGAATTCGGGCGATCGTTTTTCTTCGACTCTAATACTTCTCTTAACGAAACAACTGCAACCTCTGAGTTTGGAACCTCGATTCCAATGGCAGATTTCCCTGGAATCGGCGCTTCAATCCGGATATCTTTAGCGGCCAATGCTAATGCTAAATCATCACTAAGGCTGACAATTTTACTTACCTTTACACCCACGTCTGGGTGAACCTCATATTTTGTTACTGCGGGACCAAGATGTACCTGCGTGACTCGTGCTTTCACTCCAAAGCTTTGAAACGTTCTCTCAAGCTTGGCAGCATTAGCATGTATCATTTCATATTCACCGCTTTGGTCGGTTTGTAAAGGGAACTTCAATAGATTGATTGGTGGTAGCTCATAGGAAACATTTTCAACTTCGACAAATGTAATAGCCGGAACGACATCATCGTTTTCTTCTTCAGACGGAGCAGAAGATTGTTTAGATTTAGATGCTTTAGGATTCCGCTCTTCTGTTACCGGAACATTCCGCTCTGTAAAGGTGGAAATGATCGGTTCTGGAAGCGGAATAGTTTCTGTCGGCCTAAGCTGTGAAGAAGAAATAGGGACGACCATTTCGTCTTCATTCCCTTGCTGTTCTGGTGCATTTCGTCTTTCAGCTCGTTCTTGCCTTTTCGCAGCTTGTTTTTGCTGCCGAGCCTCATCCCATTCCTTTATATCTTGGATAAAGGCATCCCATTGATTCTTGAAAAACTGACCACCACTTTGGAACACTTTTCCCAAAAAGGTTCCTAATGATTTTCCGGTTATTAATGTGAGACCGATAATAATTAGAACAAAGGCGACTATCTTTGTACCAGCTTCAGCAAATAGAAAATTGAATAACGCAAATAAAATTGCTCCGAAGATGCCTCCACCTAAATCATTTGTGCTTGTTTGCCCCTGCATTTCCATCAGAAATAATTCCCAGGTATTACTAATTACACTAGGATTTTTAAATTTTCCACCATCTGATAACAGATCAAACAATTTTATATGACTAAGTAACAAAATCGAACTAATAATTAAATAAACTCCAATAAGTTTACCGTGCAAGAACTCAGGTAAACTGCGCTTCAACATGAGATAGAAACTTAACCCAATGAGCCCAAGTAATCCCAGAATATACCATTCGCCCATGAAAAAACGAAAAAACAACACTATGCCTTTGCCAACTGCTCCTAGCTTTGCAATAGCAATAACTGATAGAGCAATGATAACTAACCCAAATAATTCATATTGCAAAGTTTGTTTCATTCTTGTTTTTCTAGATACACGCTTCTTTTTTTTCGCCATATCATCACCTGATGTTTTTGAATTGGTAATATTTGTTCCGTTCATCTTATTAATAATATCGGATTTGTTGAACTTGGCTGTTGATTTCCGTTCCAGGTGCGAGCGGTTCGCGGGCGGTAGCGGGGAGCCTCCTAGGTGCTTTGCACCTGTGGAGTCTCCCCTGCCCCGTACTCCCGCAGGAGTCTTCGCACCTTCCACTCCAATCAACAGTGTTTTTTAACAAACCCTATTTTTAAAATATCAAATAAAAGCAGCCCTTTAATTGGCTGCTCTTTAATGTTAAACCTTATTATACCATATTCTTGTCCAAACTAGTGTTTGCTTATAAATAATCAAAAAGAAATTTTTGTGCCCGGGAGTATGCTGTCGTTTAAGAAATGTTGCGGGTCAGTACTAACAATTCGAATAACCTGATAAGAATGGTCTATTGTTGGTTCGACGATTAGTGGAACACCTTGATATGAAACTAAGAATTGTTGGCCATATTCCTCTGCAGCAGTTGGATAAACCATTTCCTGAGGCATCATTGTATACAGGATCATTGGACAATCCTCTCATCTTCTTGCTTTTTTAGATCAATAAGTTCATTTAGCTTTTTCATCGCTTGGCCAATACCGCCAACCTCATCAATTAATCCGTTTTGGACAGCATCAGTACCAATCACATTTGTCCCGATGTCCCTTGTTAAGTTCCCTTTGGCAAACATTAAATCCTTAAATGTTTCTTCGGTAATATTTGAGTGCTTGGTAACAAATCTGACAACCCGTTCTTGCATTTTATCTAAGTATTCAAAGGTTGCTGGTACTCCAATTACTAATCCAGTTAAGCGGATTGGGTGAATGGTCATTGTGGCGGTATCGGCAATAAAAGAATAATCACATGATACAGCGATTGGAACCCCAATTGAGTGTCCGCCTCCGAGAACGATTGAAACGGTTGGCTTGGATAAGGAGGCCAGCATTTCAGATATTGCTAAGCCCGCTTCTACATCGCCACCCACCGTATTCAAAATAACGAGTAATCCTTCTATTTTCGGATTTTGCTCAATAGCAACGATTTGCGGAATTAGGTGCTCATATTTGGTTGTTTTATTTTGCGGAGGGAGTTGTAAATGCCCTTCAATTTGACCGATAATTGTCAGACAATGTATGGTCGAATCTTGTGATAACGTAGGAACATTTGTAACTCCTAGCTGCTGTATCTTTTCTAAAAGACCACCGGAATCCTTTTGTTGATTCCCATCTGCTTCTGGTGAATTATTGTCGGACTGTAAAAACTTAAAATCCATCCTCATTCTCCCTTCACACATAATAGTGTTAGTATGAACCAGGATAAATTTTTCATGCGAAAAAAGAAGCTGACACAAAACAAAGGGACGTAACCCTTGTTTGCATCAACTTCCGAAGATTTCTATTTAAATTCCATAATGATTGGTAGAATCATTGGTCTTCTTTTAGTTTTTTCAAATAGGTATTGGTTTAAAGAATCTCTCATATCTTGCTTAAGGCTTGTCCAATCAAAGGAATCCTTGGCGATGCTTTTTTCAACAATTTCCCGGACCCTGGCAGTTGACTCTTCCATAAGTTTTTCGGATTCACGAACATAAACAAAACCCCGTGAAATAATTTCTGGCCCAGCAGCGATTTTTTTCTCTGCTTTATTTAATGTAACGACAACAATCAGAATTCCATCCTGAGAAAGTAATCTCCGATCGCGTAAGACGATGTTTCCAACGTCACCTACACCAATACCATCAATTAAAACATTTCCTGCCGGAACCTTTGCTCCAAGTTGGAACTTTCCAGCTTTTATCTCAACTACCTCGCCCTTTTCAGCAATATAAATATTTTCCGCTGGTATAGCGCATTGCTTGGCAATCTTAGCATGGCTTTTCAGCATTTTGTGTTCGCCGTGTACTGGAATAAAGAACTTTGGCTTCATCAAGTTAATCATCAGTTTTAATTCCTCTTGACTACCATGACTAGAAAGTTGAACAGTTTGCTTCCCTGAAACAACATTTGCCCCTGCTTTAAAAAGCATATCAACCGTTTTTGATAAAAGTAATTCGCTTCCTCTTAAAGGTGAAGCGGCAAATAATACTGTGTCTCCCGGTTGGATATTTACATACTTATGGGACTGCTTAGCCATCTTTTGCAATGCTTCGAGTGGTTCACCCTGCGAACCAGTTGTTAACACAACAATTTCTTCATCGCGGTACTTTTTCACATCAGCCAAAGGAATGATTATATCATCAGGCACCTTTATATACTCAAGTCTTAAGGCAATATCAAAAACGCGTTGCAAGCTTTTCCCTACCACAGCTAGTTTGCGATTGCTCATGTGTGTAGCATCGAAAATATGCTGAATGCGATTGATATCTGATGCAAAACAGGCTGCGATAATTCTACCATGAGCATTGTAAAAGACATCATTCATTTCACTAACAACCTTAAGTTCCGATGTAGTATAGCCTGGCTTTTCAGCCTCCATACTGTCGGACAGAAGGCATAGGACCCCGGAATCTCCAATATTGGCCATCTTGCCAATCTCTGGTTTATAAAGATCTGTCGCAGCTTGATCAAATTTAAAATCACCAGTATGGACGATTTTCCCCTCTGATGTTTGAATGACAATCCCGACAGAACCAGGAATGCTATGATTCGTTTTAAAAAAAGAAATATCTGTGGTTGGAAACGAAAGAACTGTATCTGAGGTAATTTCATGAAACTCTGCAGCTCCAGAATACTCTTGTTCCTTCATTTTAGCTTTTGCCAATGCTACCGTTAACCTTGTACCGTAGACAGGAACCGTTATCCTCTTGAGTACATAAGACAAGGCACCAATATGGTCCTCATGACCATGGGTTAACAAAATGGCTCTAATTCTTTCCTTGTTTGCTAATAAATAAGTTATATCTGGTATGACGATATCGATTCCTAGCATTTCATTTTCCGGAAACATTAATCCGGCATCAATGATAAATATATCATCATCTATTTCCACCAAGTACATATTCTTCCCAAGTTCATCTACTCCCCCAAGAGCAATAAGCTTAATGGTTTGATTTGTTTTTCTATTCAATTCCTTTTCCTCCTAATGTTTCTAAGTCCGATCGTGATCAGTTAAAGCTATTATACTTGATGTAAGAAAGCCTTTACAACCATTATTCCTTTAAGTAAGCGTATCTAGGTTGAAAACGGTGATGAATTTCATGATGATTGATAACAATTAGGACTTTTGGTCTAATTTGGGATTGGCGGATCTTTAGCACAGAAAAAAAACGAATATAAAACCCAAAGGATTTTATACCCGTTTTCTTTGAAGGCTGTTTTCGTAAAGTTTGTTGTTAAAATCTTAAACCCGATTTTTACTAGTTATCAGCAATTTTGTAACTTGATAGTAAGTTTGCAGGCTCTTTTCTCATAAATGTTTGCTGTTTTAATGTCAAATCACTTCATTCTCATCTTAAAAAGCAACAATGTTTGAGAAAAGAGCCTCTTTGAATGATATTTTGGATTATTTCTCAAAATTTTCAGTACTTTTGACTTTAGCTATTTACCATAATCAGTCATTTGCCGGGATTTTTTTCAATATTACAAAATTAATTTCGCTAATGCTACCCGTTCATGTTCTGTTAATGGAACAAGTGGTAAACGAACAGATCCGACATCAAGTCCTTTTAATTCTAGTGCTGTCTTTACAGGTACAGGATTTGGTGCTGTAAACAGACCTTGCATAATTGGAAGTAGCTTTTGATGTAGTTTGGCAGCTTTTTGTTTTTCATCGCTCAAAAAGGCTGTAATCATTTCTTGCATTTCATTCCCAATCACATGAGCTGCAACCGAAATTACACCCACACCGCCTATTGCTAGGACTGGAATGGTTAAACCGTCATCACCACTGTACAAGGCAAAATCTTCATCTGTTTCTGCAATGATTTTTGTCATCGCATTAAGATCTCCACTTGCCTCTTTTACCGCAACGATATTGTTTATTTTTGAAAGTCTAATGATTGTTTCCGGCAAGATATTAACAGCCGATCGTCCGGGAATATTGTAAACCATGACCGGTAATTTTGTACTTTCAGCTATCGCTTTAAAATGCTGGTATAAACCTTCTTGATTGGGCTTATTGTAATAAGGTCCCACAACCATAATGGCGTCTACACCAATTTGTTCTGCCTGTTTCGTTAATTCAATTGATTCAAACGTATTATAGCTGCCTGTTCCCGCAATAACTGGAACTCGTGTTTTAACAATTTGAACAACATGTTTGAAAAGTGCCAGCTTTTCTTCCGTTGATAGAGTTGGTGATTCACCAGTTGTACCAGCAACTACAATTGATTCTGTACCATTATCCATCAAATGAGTAACGAGCTGCGTCGTTTTCTCAAAATCAATATGTCCTTGCTTGTCAAAAGGGGTTACCATTGCCGTTGAAATCCGACCGAAAATAGTCATTTTGTCACTCCTTTTACCCATAAATAATCAGCTTATTCTACTTAAACTATTTCTTTTTCTAACTCGAAAGCATCATGTAAAGCATTAACAGCTTTGGCAATATCCTCTTGTTTTACAAGTACCCATATCGTTGTATGACTATCTGCAGATTGTAAAATGCGAATTTCTTTTTCAGAAAGTGCTGTTACAATTTTCGAGGTAACCCCAGGTACTCCTGCCATTCCTGCTCCAACTACAGATACTTTTGCACATTTTCTAACAATGATTGGTTCATGTCCCAGCTCTCTTAGCACTACTTCTGCTTTGTTTGCCGTTTCTTCTGTTACAGTATATACAACGCCATTTGGCGATATATTGATAAAATCGACGCTAATATTTTCATTAGCCATAGCTTTAAAAACTTCTGATTGAAGATTGTATTGTTCCTTTTTAGCAAACACCTTAATTTGGGTTAGGTTTTGTACATGAGCAATTCCTGTGACAGTTCGTTCTCGTAAACTACGCCCCCGTTTGGTTAAATTATCCGTGGTGACAAGTGTACCAGTTTCCGTTACCGCACCATTGGTAGCTCGAATTCGCAGGGGAATTTTTGCCTGCATCGCAATTTCCACTGCCCGTGGGTGAATCACCTTGGCCCCCTGATAAGCCAAATTACAAACCTCTGTATAGGTAACGACAGATAATGAACGGGCATTTTCAGCAATTCGAGGATCTGCCGTCATAATTCCATTTACATCTGTAAAAATATCTATCCACTCGGCATTGAGTGCTGCACCTAGAGCTGCGGCTGATGTGTCGCTACCACCTCGCCCAATTGTGGTGATATCACCATTTTTGGCGGCTCCTTGAAAGCCCGCAACAACAACAACATCGACATTTTCTAGTTCGCTAAGTAATCTGGCACATTCCAATTCAATAATTTTGGCATTGGTATGATCACTGTTTGTTCGGAAACCTGCTTGCGCTCCAGTTAACGAAACAGCTTTAATTCCAGATTCAAGCAACAGATTGGTAAAAACCACACATGATATCATTTCCCCACAAGATAACAATAAATCAAGTTCTCTTTTCGATATCTTACTGGCATTTCCTTTTATTAGTCCCAAAAGAGTGTCAGTAGCGTATGGCTCTCCAGAACGCCCCATAGCGGAGACAACCACAATCACTTTATAACCTTCGGAAACCGCATTTTCAATATGGCGTTTGGCATTTTGACGGCTCTTTTCATCGCGTAATGAAGTGCCACCAAATTTTTGAACAATCATTTTCAATAGGAACACCTTCTAGATCATAATATCAGACAGGACCTGTTCCCTCGCCGCATGAATAAGTATATAAAGGAAAAAAAGAGCTACTAGATAAAGGAAATAGATAATATATGTTATTAACAGGTATTATTCTTACCATTGTTAAGCTAAGCGCCCAAGTCACTAACCCGGGCGCTTCCACTTAAATTATTAGGCGTTGTTAAACTGAACTGTTGATTTCCGCTCCAGACACTCCGCTTTCCGCAGGCTCACCCGTGAGCCTCCTTCGGTCGTTCCTTCCTTCGGAGTCTCACTCAGCTCGTGCTCCTGCAGGAGTCTGCGTGTCTTCCGCTCCAATCAACAGTGTGTTCAAAATCAATATATATCATTAACAGCAGCTATTATTATACCAATCCTAATTTAATTAAGCTTTCGGCAATTTGAACGGAGTTCCATGCTGCACCTTTTAATAAGTTATCAGCGACAACCCACATATGAACGCCTGTTTCCACATCTAAGTCTTTACGGATACGGCCTACAAATACGTCACCTTTGCCGATACATTCTGTAGCCAAAGGATAAAGTTGTTGTTCAGGCTTATCTTGTAATACAATACCAGGTGAATTTTCTAATAATTCCTTGATATCTGAAACCTGAACTCCTTCTTTTTCTATTTCGAAATAAACAGATTCAGAATGACCAGTTGCTACAGGAATTCGAACGCAAGTAGCTGCAACAGCTAGCTCTGGTAAATGCATGATTTTTTTTGTTTCATTAATCATTTTCATTTCTTCAAAGGTATAACCATTGTCTTCAAATTTATCAATTTGTGGAATCGCATTGAAAGCAATTTGATAATGTAAAACATCTGATTTAACAGGTAAAATTTTTGGTTCAAATTCTTCCCCGTTCACAATGGCTTTTGTTTGTGAATTTAATTCCTCAACCGCTGCAGCACCTGAGCCTGACACAGCTTGATAAGTGGAAACAATTACTTTCTTCAGACCATAATTTTGTCGAATAGGTTCTAAGGCCACAACCATTTGAATGGTTGAACAATTTGGATTTGCAATGATGCCATTATGATTGCGTAAATCTTCCTCATTTACTTCTGGAACGACAAGTGGTACATCTGCATCCATGCGGAAGGCACTTGTATTATCTACAACGATTGCTCCGCGTTTTACAGCCTCTGGAGCTAATAGTTTAGAAATATTACCACCTGCGCTAAATAAAGCGATGTCTACCCCTTCAAAGCTCTCAGGTTTTGCTTCCTGAATAATAATTTCCTCACCTTTGAATTGGATTACTTTACCAGCAGAACGTGCAGACGACAATAAAGTTAATTTTGAAATAGGAAAATTTTTTGTAGCAAGTGTTTGTAGCATTTGTTGTCCAACTGCTCCTGTCGCCCCAACAACAGCAACATGATAACCTTTAATTTGGTTCATTATTAGAAACCCCTTCCGTGTCCAATCGTATGTTTTTTCTAGCATTTTTTGATAAATTTAAAGTAAAGACAGCAACTTTAGTCATTTAACGGATTGCCGTCAATATTTATATTATTTTATATTTTAACATAATCAGTTCTTTAAGGAATCAATTTTTACTGAATTGCTAGAAAAATCATTTTGTGAATTTGTTAATCACGATATTTTTCGACTAGAACAGGCTGAAGCTGTCTTCCATTAATTGCTGCATGTATTGTATCTTCTAGTAAACCCATCCGTGCAACCATCGAATTTGGCTTGTTGGTTGGGTCATCTTGCCCGAATGGAATGAAGTAAACATGTTTTGCTGCCATAAGTCGCATCAAATTCATTCCATTTAGTCCAAGCGCATCGTTAGTAGAAATTCCCAGCACAACAGGCTTTTGATTTCTTAAAGTTGCTTTCGCGGCCATTAAAACTGGGGAATCATTCATTGCATTAGCAAATTTACTCATTGAAACTCCAGTTAGTGGGGCAATAACCATACAATCAAGAGGAGTCCTTGGTCCAAGTGGTTCTGCTTTCACAATAGAGTCAATCGCTTTATTACCGGTCAACGATTCAATCCTTGCAATCCAATCTTCCCCTTTACCAAATCGGGTCTCTGTATTTTTAACGGTAAAAGTGACCACCGGAATCACATCGGCATTCGCCCTTACAAGCTTCTCGATCTCTGGGTATACGGCATCATAGGTGCAATGGGATCCGGTTAAGCCAAATCCAATTCTTTTGCCAGCTAAACTCATGTCTTATTCTTCCCCTTTCCATTCAGTTTGTCATCCATAAGCAATTTTGAAAGTACATTGGCAAGAATCTGACCTGCCGTCTTTGGAGCGACAATCCCAGGTAGCCCAGGTGCGAGAATGGCCTTTATCCCTCTTTTTTCAGCATATCGAAAATCAGTTCCACCGGGCTTTGATGCGAGGTCGATGATTAGAGTGTGGGGAGGCATTTTGGAAATTACCGACGCAGTGACAATCGGAAAAGGAATCGTATTGATAAAGATATCGGTGTCTCCGACATTCTTCTCAAGCTCTGTTAATAGAAATGGTGTCAACCCCATTTCTGTTATGCGAGCTATATGCTCACTTTTTCTTGCTCCCACTTTCACTTTTGCTCCGAGTGCACTGAACGTTCTTGCTACGCTCATTCCGACTCTACCAAGTCCAAGAACAACGATATTGGAACCATGAATGGTAAAATCAGTGTGTTGAATGGCCAGCATGATCGTCCCTTCCACAGTGGGGATTGAATTGTATATAGCCACATCATCACGTTCAAATAATTTTACTAGGCGGCGATTAGTCTTTTTGGTTATACCATTAAGGTAAGAATTACTAATACCAGAGTAAACCGTACAGTGCTGTGGTGTTCTCTCGATAATTTCTTCAGTCAATATTACTTTTTCGTTTGAAAAAATGGTTTCAATTTGTCCATTTAGATTAGTCCCCGGGACTGGAAGAATAATTGCATCTACAATAGAAAAATCAAAATCCCCCATTTTTTCCTTTACTGCTCCAGTGAAAGCATGATCAAGCTGTTCAAAACCGATTAATGAAAGCTTTGCATCCAATTCAATAAGCTTCCGGATGATCTCTAGCTGTCTTGCATCACCGCCAATTATTGCGATTTGCATCCCTGTCAGCATGAATAACCACCTTCTTTTTCTAAAAATCCAAACAGGAATTGATTTGCTTCAACATTTTATGTTAACAACAGGAATTCGGTGAGCTTTCTTAACAAAGACACTCAAAAAATCAGCATATTACTTAGGTAACTTAAATTTTGGCAAAAAAAACAGAGTGAATCCTAAAGGATACTCTGTTTTTTCCATTATTTTTAAAAAAACATTCAAAAGTGAACCCACGAAAAAAAACGATAATTTTCAGCTTACTTTAACGTTAAGTAGTTCCCCTCAACGGATGGTTTTGTTTATTCCAGTTCGGTATCTTCTTCGGGTATATCAAGGATAATCATGTCATTGCCTATCTTTTTTATATGGCGCCAAGGCACTCGGACTTCGGAACCTTGTTTTCTAAAACCGAACCATTTTAATGTAGGAATTAATAATGCTTCTATTTGGCCAGTTTTCTCATTAATTTCCAAGTCTGTCTGACCTAACACTCCAAGGCGTTCAGCGCGCTTTGCATCAACTATTTCTTTTCCGCTTAACTCGCTCAATTTCATGATTCTGCCCCCGTTTCATTGTCCTCACTATATTTTATCGGGGATGCCAAGGTTTTAGACTAATAAAACGGCAACTGTTAAGACAAAAATAAAAAAACATGCCATCGCAATATTTCGATAGCCTGTTTTTTTATTTTTGTTTTTATAGATTCTTCGGCAACTTACCGTCGGGACTTACTAAGGCAATTGAATAATTATCATCAAAAATCCTGTTAGTCAGTTCATCAACACTTGGCTTTGATACACAATCAATTTGAGAAACGATTTCATCAAGCGAACGATGTCTGCTTAATATTAATTCATTTTTCCCATTGCGGCTCATGCGACTATTGGTACTTTCCAAACTAAGCATTAAGCTGCCTTTTAATTGTTCTTTACTATTATTTAATTCTTTATCGGTTATACCAGAATCCTTTAATTTCCCTAGTGTTTCTTGAATAGTATCAAAAAGTAAATCTAGCTGTTTTGCACCTGTACCGCCATAAATAGTCACAATGCCATTGTCTTGATATGCAGAATGATAAGAAAATACGGAATAAGCTAGACCACGCTGTTCTCTAACTTCTTGAAACAATCTGGAACTCATACTTCCGCCCAAAATATTATTTAACACAATTAGACTATAAATATCATCGTGACCAACTTTGAGACCTTGGTATCCGATACACAAATGAGCCTGTTCTGTTTCTTTTTTTCTTGATATTTGATTAGTGTTAAAATCTGGGCTATGATTGGCAAACAAACTTGCATTTCTTTGGCCCTGATAGGAACCGAAATAGCTTTCAACCTGTTTAATAAATGCCTCAGAAATATTTCCGGCAATCGAAACTACCACATTTTCAGGTGTATAAGCCTCAGATACGTATTTCTTAAGTGTTTCAGATGAAAATGTTTGTAAAGTTTGCTCTGTACCTAAAATTGGATAACCTAGTGGATGATTTTCATAAATCGCTTTGCTCAATAAATCATGAACAATATCATCCGGTGTATCTTCGTACATTTTAATTTCTTCAAATACAACATTTTTCTCTTTCATTAATTCCTCTTCATCGAAGGTGGAATTAAAAAACATATCTGCTAACACTTCTAATGCAAAAGAGGCATGATTGTCTAGTACCTTTGCATAATAACAAGTATACTCCTTTGAAGTAAAGGCATTTACTTGTCCGCCGATGCTATCAAATGATTCGGCAATTTCCCTAGCTGACCTTGTTTTAGTTCCTTTAAAAAACATATGTTCCAAAAAGTGTGAAATACCATTAATTTCGGGTGTTTCGTTTCTTGATCCTGTTCCAATCCAAATACCGATCGCGACGGAACGAACAGTGGGGATGTTTTCAAGGACAACTCTTACTCCATTTTGACAAGTATATTTAATAATCAAAATAACTCCTCCTGTTCAATAAAAAGCGGAAGCGACTTGGGCAACCTGACAAGCAAAGAATAGGTCGGCCAGAAGTTTGTTAACCTAAAGCCAAAAAATAACTGAGGCAGTCACAACTCACTACTATGTAACCATTCCAACATAAATAAATTATTTCAATGCTAAATAAGTATAACTTATTATTGGTTTTTTTTCCAAAATGATGTTTTTTTTATTGTATTTAATATACTCTTTCTTCCGATATTGTGTCAGAAACAGTACTTATTTGATAATTTTTTTGTTCAGCCACCCGAATTAGCCCTTCTAATGCTTTCGTAGTAGACTCTGTTGGATGCATTAATATTAATGCTCCTGGGTGAATTTTTCCGGCAACACGTTGGATAATCGTTTCAGGCATTGGCTTTTGCCAATCGATGGTATCAACACTCCAAAGAACGGTTCGGACGCCAGTCTGATCGGCAACTTTGATTACATCTTCATTATAGCTTCCGCTAGGTGGACCAAACCATTTACATACCCTCCCAGTCGTTGCTTCTATGACAATATTGGTTTTTTCAATTTGATTCTTTATTTCAGTTGCTGACAATTTTTTCATATCAGGGTGAGTGTAAGAATGATTTCCAATTTCATGTCCAGATTCTGAAATCATTTTTGCCAAATCAGGGTTTTCCTTGACCCATCTTCCCTCAAGAAAAAAGCTTGTCGTTATATTGTATTTCTTTAATGTGGCAAGCATCTCTGGTAAATATTCGTTTCCCCAAGCAACATTAATAATAAAAGAGACCATAGGTTTCTCAGGATTTCCCCGATATATCGGAGCTGCTTTAAGATTTTCTAAATGAACATTGGGTTTAATCTGGTCAAAAACAAGCTTTTCTTCATTAAAAATTCCCGTTTTCTTCATTTTTTTATAGGACGCTTCTATATTAACTTCAATTCCATTATACCCAGGTGTTGCCTTCCATACTGGATCCAGCTTGGCATCACTTGCAGGAACATAATATTCCTTACTATTATTGATTATCTGTTGGTATAGCCTGTTGTTTTGTTTTCCCACAACAATTGAATCTGATTTTAATATAGATACATATTGATTGGATAATGGGCTATTAACGATGCTGAGGCTAATCAGTCCAATAATCATGTATATAGTTAGCTTCTTCATACATCTACCCCCTTCCATAGAGATTATGAAAGGTTCGGACAAGGTAGAACGTTAACAGTAAAGTAAGCAATTCTAAATAGCCTTTTTCGGATTAGAAAAGCGCAAGCGCCTTGGTAGTAA
>CALCRD010000120.1 GCA_937894355.1 uncultured Bacillus sp. | reverse complement strand
CTTCGGAAAAATTGATGTCCGGCAATATCAAACCATTTAAAATAATTCGGATAGTAGACGATGCCTGCTTTATCGGTATCTCCCCAATTCACAAGTATTTCAATTTCATTTGACCTCATGATTTTCCCTCCCCTTCTTTCCTGTCCAAAACCCTTCCGGGTCAATCGAGCGAATCACTTTAAGCTCTTCCGCTGAAGGTGGAACAGTTTCTTGTAAAGCTTCAGAAATTTTCAGATTCCAGCCGGTATTATCATTTATTTCCGCTAGTGTTACCCCGGGGTGGATCGATACGAGTTCTAGTTCATTTTCGATTTCATTTGGTCGCATGACTCCCAAAGTAGTTATCAGTGCCCCGATGCCTCCGCGGGTGAGACCTACTTTTTCACGCCAGTCTCCGCCAGTGCCATAGCCAGGAGAAGTAATGTAGTCAACACACTCTCTGAATCTACGTTTTTCATGATTCATGATGACTAGTAATCTTTTTGATAGTGCGGCAATATCGGCTGCTCCACCACTGCCTGGAAGCTTTAATTTAGGATTTTCGTGATCACCGATATAAGATGTATTCACATTCCCAAATTTGTCAATCTCCGCTCCACCGATAAAACCACAGTCCACGTTCCCTTGCTGCATTAAATACATCAGATGATTGGTAGTTGTACACCATTGTGCCCCAGTAACATTCGGTGTATCTCCCATTGTGTATAGCAATTTTTCTGATGGAAAATCTCTGACAATCCCACATTCATAAAAACCGACTGAATTTGGTGCATGTGTTTTTTTTGCTACAGCAAATGCCAACATCGGTAACCTCATTCCAACATAGACGACTTCATGATCTTGGATTTCTCGAGCCGCCGCAACTACCATTAACTCTTCTGTTGTATACTTCATTTTCTTCACTCCTTCCTATTACTGAGCAGCATAATTGACTGGGACAGCGTATGTTTTCTCTTTAACTTTGAGCGCATCTATTTTATGGTGACCGACTAGCTCTAAGTAATCTTCATGTGAATCAATTCCAGTCACCCATTTATTTAACCATTGTAAAAATCCGTCTCGCGTTTTGGTTTGTTCATGGTATTCATGGAAAAATGCATGATCACGAGAATAGTAGCCTTGCATCGGAGCTGGATGGCAATAAGCTGGGCAATGAACAACAGATGTTACTTTAAAACCAGGAACTAACACTCGATTAGGATCGCTTTCAATAGCTTCCTTATCCACTATTTCCTCTGCTAAAAGAATTACCTTTTTACTGGCAAGGGCAGCATCCTGAGCCACGCCGATGTTACCCCAAAGATGAGCATTGCCATTTTCGTCTGCCCTTTGGACCCCAAGGATGGCCACGTCAGGATTTATCGCCGGCACATATACCAGTTTTTCTCCCTGATATTCCTGAACCTGCAATTTCGGATTACTCTCTAAAAGCCCGGTACCTAATCCCGTTTTTGTCGGAAGAAATGGGACTCCCATAGCACCAGCAAGTAACCCCAAGCCTAAGGTAAAGTTACTATGATCCTCAATCTTAATTTTATGCGGAATCGCTTTTTCGATTGATCGGCGATAGTTGTGACCGAGCCCGGCACTTACATTTCCGGCCCAGGCAGCGATAATTCCTGATACATTTCCAGCGCCAATCATCATATCAAATAATATATCTGAGATTGGAGCGACTAAAGTTAAGTCTTTTTTCCCCTGACGAATTGTTTCTCTTGCTGCCGCAAAGGGAATCATTGGCTCTAAACAAGCACCCATCACAACTGAATCTCCATCATGAATATTTGTCTTAATCGCCTGCTGCAAGGTTTGAATTTTACTAGACACTCAACTTCACTTCCCCTCTTCTCATTTTTCAATTCTATGTGGAAAATGAGGCTGGCCCGTGTGAGCCAGCCTCAACTTTCTTCTATTAAAAAACGTACTTACTAATGCAATCAGCAGGTCGTTTTTCAATAAATGTGCTTAAGCTTTCTTTGGCGAATCGTTTAAGTTTTATTACGTTACATTCTTCTTCGTTATTATTTCATAATATACCAAATATTCAAAATTTTTTCAACGGGTAAAAACTCCTATTTACCTAGTTGCAACCACTATCTACTTAGTTTAACTTGAAAAATTTTTGTAATAAGTGACTTGTGCTTTTTTTAAAGGCTCTGTTAAACTAGGCTGTTGATTTCCGTTCCAGG
>CALCRD010000119.1 GCA_937894355.1 uncultured Bacillus sp. | reverse complement strand
CTGCTTTCCCGATTATTAGTTCTCCGCTGACTGCTTTCTTGGCTACTGCTCTCGCGGCTACTACTCCTTGGGGGACTACTTCTTCGACGATTGCTTACTTTGGTGGATCGTTGGGAAGTTTGGATTTGGTCTTCTAGGTATTCTTCAGATTCAACTTGAGAATCAAAAGGAATAATCTCTATTTCATCGAGGTCAAAATCCTCCAGTGTTTTATGGCTAGAACTTATAGGTGACGATGAAGAAGATGAAGATTCCTCCCTAGATGAAGATTCTTCTCTTGAAGACAATTTCTTGTTTGAAGAAGATTCTTTGGAACTTTCATGCTCATCTGATTGATTTGAAGCATCTTTTAATCCGCGATAAAGCTTCCACAATGCCGGGAAATTACGAATCAATGGTCCATATTGAGAAATAATCGGGCTGATTTGTTTTGCAGCCTGAAGAACCTGTTGTGTATTATTTAAAAAGCTTGAAATGGCGGCTGGATCGGTAAATGACTTTAGTAATGAGCCACCACCAGCTGTCGCTCCACCCCTTGTAATTGGATACATCCCTGGGAATCCACCCGGAGTGGGATCACTTTTCCCAAGGATTTTTGCGAGTAAGCCTCCGCCCTGCCGACGTTGAGACTGTCGATTAGAGCCCCACTGACCCATTTGACCCATTTGCCCCTGCCCCATCTGTCCCTGTCCCATTTGACTCATTCGTCGCATTTGCCTGGTTTGCCGCATTGAGCCCATCTGTCGGTTCATCATCGGATCGTAAGGGGAGCGTTGAAATGGATTCATCTGTCTCGAGGACATTCCCCAGTTAAAAGGCATTTGTTGTCTCCTTTGCATTCAAAGGCCTCCTTTCACACATTCTTTCTCTTTAAAGTATGCAGGGAATCGCGAATGGGTTAGAATGAGTAGTGACTTAGTGGAGATTTGTAGAAAACTTGATTATAATTACTGATGAATGAATAGAGAATATAAGGAGAAATAAAAATGAATAAAACACAGTTTGATCGCTATGAATTTAAACCGTTCATAATAGATGCCATTCAAGATTTAGGTTTTAGTCAACCGACAGAAATACAAGAACGGATGATTCCGCTAGTATTAAAAGGGGAAAGTGCGATTGGCCAGTCGCAAACAGGTACTGGTAAAACACATTCCTATATTTTACCGATTTTACAAAAAATTGATCCCACACGCCAAGAAGTTCAGGCAGTTATTTGTGCACCAACTAGAGAACTTGCTGATCAAATCTACCGCGAAATATTAAAAGTAACGGCTCATAGTCTTCCAGGAGAAGAAATTATGACTCGGTGCTATATGGGTGGAACTGACAAGCAGCGGACGATTGAAAAATTAAAAAAACAACCACAGATAGTGGTAGGGACTCCAGGAAGAATTAATGACCTCGTGAAAGAACTAGCTCTCACTGTATTTACAGCAGATATTCTTATTGTAGATGAAGCCGATTTAGTATTAGATATGGGCTTTATTGAAGATGTTGATCAAATTGCATCTAGAATGGCTGAAAAGCTGCAAATGTTTGTATTTTCAGCAACCATCCCTGAAAAGCTAAAGCCATTTTTAAAGAAATACATGGAAAATCCAAAGTTTATTCACATCGCACCGAAACATATTGCTGCTGAAAATATTGAGCACTTATTGCTTCCGTCTCGGCATCGCAATAAGTTAGTGTTAACTTATGAGGCATTAAAGCTGTTAAACCCTTATTTTGCCATTGTTTTTACCAATACGAAAAAGACTGCTGACGAAGTAGCGGACGCACTCCTGCAAAAAGGGATGAAGGTTGGCCGAATTCATGGTGATTTAACACCGCGGGAACGCAAGAAAGTCATGAAGCAAGTTAAGGATTTAGAATTCCAATACATCGTGGCAACAGACCTTGCAGCACGTGGAATTGATATTGAAGGGGTCAGTCACGTCATCAACTTTGAGATTCCCGACGATTTAGATTTTTATGTCCATAGAGTTGGAAGAACTGCTCGTGCCGGAAAGTCAGGAGTAGCTCTCACTATTTATGACTTATCTGATGAAGACTCACTGAACCGCCTTGAGAAGATTGGCATCAGTTTCAAGCATGTTGATATCCAAAAGGGAGAATGGGCGGTAATAGGGG
>CALCRD010000118.1 GCA_937894355.1 uncultured Bacillus sp. | reverse complement strand
CGCCTTCCGCTTTTCAATTTTAATTGAATGTTATTTCTTCAATTGGTATAATCAAAAATATTGTAGATGCGCGAGAATAGTAGGAGTGAACTAGATGCACAGAGAAGAAAGATTAATACGTCAATCAAGGATTCGTAATTTCTCCATAATTGCACATATAGATCATGGGAAATCAACACTTGCTGATCGGATATTAGAAAAAACAAATGCGTTAACATCCCGTGAAATGAAGGCTCAATTATTAGATTCAATGGATCTTGAAAGAGAACGGGGAATCACGATTAAATTAAACTCAGTTCAATTAAAGTACCATGCAAAAGACGGAGAAGAATACACCCTTCATTTAATTGATACCCCAGGGCATGTCGATTTCACTTATGAAGTTTCCCGGAGCTTGGCTGCATGTGAAGGAGCCATTCTTGTTGTAGATGCGGCGCAAGGAATAGAAGCCCAAACATTAGCAAATGTTTATCTCGCATTAGATAATGATTTAGAAATTATTCCAGTTATAAATAAGATTGACTTACCAAGTGCTGATCCTGAAAAGGTTCGCCAGGAGATTGAAGAGGTTATTGGACTTGATGCATCCGATGCGGTACTAGCTTCAGCAAAGGCTGGAATCGGAATTGAAGATATCTTAGAGCAAATCGTTGCCAGAGTTCCTGCACCAATCGGTGACCCTGAAGGTCCACTTAAAGCCTTGATTTTCGACTCGCTTTTTGATGCTTATCGTGGGGTTGTCGCCTATATTAGGGTTGTTGAGGGAACTGTTAAAGTCGGAGATAAAATCAAAATGATGGCAACAGGAAAAGAGTTTGAAGTAAATGAAGTAGGCGTATTTACCCCTAAAGCAACACCGGTAGATGAACTTTCTGTTGGGGATGTTGGCTTTTTAACCGCAGCTATTAAGAATGTTGGCGATACTCGTGTAGGTGATACTATTACCAATGCCAAAGACGGTGCTACAAAAGCACTACCTGGTTACCGAACTTTGAATCCAATGGTGTACTGCGGATTATATCCAATTGATTCGGCAAGATTTAATGATTTACGAGAGGCATTGGAAAAACTCCAATTAAATGATTCATCGTTGCAATTTGAAGCAGAAACCTCTCAAGCATTAGGATTTGGATTCCGCTGTGGATTCTTAGGACTTCTCCATATGGAGATTATTCAAGAGAGAATAGAACGCGAATTCAAAATCGACTTAATTACAACAGCACCGAGTGTTATTTACCATGTCATCATGACAGACGGTAGTGAAATAAATGTAGATAATCCTTCAAAAATGCCTGATCCACAAAAGATTGATCGGATTGAAGAGCCTTATGTCAAAGCAACGATGATGTCACCAAATGATTATGTTGGGGCGATTATGGAGCTTTGCCAAACAAAAAGAGGTAATTTCATTGATATGCAATATTTAGATGAAAACCGCGTCAGCATTGTCTACGAGATTCCGTTGTCTGAAATCGTTTACGATTTCTTCGATCAATTAAAATCTAGTACCAAAGGCTATGCCTCCTTTGATTATGAATTAATCGGCTATAAACCATCAGCTCTTGTCAAAATGGACATCCTTCTTAATGCCGAAAAGGTGGATGCATTAAGCTTTATTGTTCACAAGGATTTTGCGTTTGAAAGAGGTAAGCTAATTGTTGAAAAGTTGAAGGAATTAATTCCAAGACAACAATTTGAAGTACCCGTTCAAGCGGCTGTTGGTCAAAAAATTATTGCCCGTTCTACCATAAAATCTATGGGGAAAAATGTTTTGGCTAAATGTTATGGTGGAGATATTTCCCGTAAGCGGAAGCTATTAGAGAAACAAAAGGAAGGGAAAAAGCGGATGAAGTCAGTTGGTTCCGTTGAAGTCCCACAAGAAGCCTTCATGGCTGTGTTAAAAATGGATGATAATAATACGAAAAAATAATGATTTTAGGAGGTTAGAAAAGCTTGTGTTGGCAAGCGGTGCTAACCTCCTTTTCTTACTTGTTAAAAAGAAGGTTGTGAAACAATGATTCAAGCAGCATATCTTCACATTCCATTTTGTGAACAAATCTGTCACTATTGTGATTTTAATAAAATGTTTTTAAAAAATCAGCCTGTTACCGATTATTTATTGGCAATGGAAAAAGAAATAGACCTGACCTTCCAAGAAGTGCCGCCTACTTTACTTAAGACTATTTTTATAGGAGGGGGTACTCCTACGGCATTATCTGAAAGTCAGCTTTATTTACTTTGTGAAATAATAAAAAATAAGCTCCCCTTTAATCAAGACACCGAATTTACCGTTGAAGCTAATCCTGGTGATTTATCAAAGGAGAAATTTCAAATACTTAAAGATGCCGGTGTTAATCGAATCAGTTTTGGAGTACAAACCTTTGATAACCAACTATTGAAAAAAATCGGCAGAAGCCATAAGGCGGAAGACGTTTTTAAATCAATTTCACTTGCTAAGGATACCGGCTTTGAAAACATTAGTGTTGACTTGATTTACAGCTTGCCAGGGCAAACTGTAGATGATTTCAAGCGGACGCTTGATACGGCATTCTCTCTTGATATCCCCCATTATTCTGGGTATTCATTGATTATTGAGCCGAAAACAGTGTTTTATAATTTGTTTACAAGGGGAAAACTTCCAATCGTTGGCGAGGACACCGAAGCTGAAATGTATAATATTTTAATGGAGAAAATGGAACAGCATGGGTTCAGTCAATATGAAATTAGTAATTTTTCTCTTCCGGGCTTTGAAAGTAAGCATAATCTTACTTATTGGAATAACGAATTTTATTATGGATTTGGTGCTGGTGCTCATGGCTATTTGAATGGATTTCGGCGATCAAATTATGGTCCTTTAAAAAAGTATATGGAACCGCTGGGACTTCAGAAATTGCCTATCCTTGAAAATCATGAGGTAACAAAAATGGAAGCGATTGAAGAGGAAATGTTTCTTGGGTTAAGAAAAACAGCAGGGGTATCGATGTCGCATTTTCACGAAAAATTTGGACAAGATTTGGCTACAATTTTTACTGAAGAGATAGAGAAATTGCTTAAACGAGGGCTGATTGAAATAAAAGCAAATCATATTCGGCTTACGAAACAAGGGAGATTTCTCGGAAATGAGGTTTTCCAATCTTTTCTTGGAGTCATCTAAACGTTGACACAGTGCTTCTTATTTGATAATTTAATAATAGTATTAGCACTCGTTGTTAAAGAGTGCTAACAGAGGTGATGTTCCGTTGTTATCAGATCGTCAATTATTAATATTTCAGGTAATTGTTGATGACTTTATTCGATCTGCACAACCAGTCGGCTCAAGAAGCTTGTCAAAAAAGGAAGGAATTTCTTTTAGTTCAGCTACCATTCGAAATGAAATGGCTGATTTAGAAGAACTGGGATTTATTGAGAAGACTCATACTTCATCAGGAAGGGTTCCTTCTGAAAAGGGCTATCGTTATTATGTTGACCACTTGCTATCACCTCCAATTTTGGATACAGGGGATGTGACGCTAGTAAAATCTATTTTTGCTGAGAAGATTTATGAGCTTGAAAAAATTGTCCAAAAATCAGCAAGAATACTATCAGAATTAACGAATTATACTTCCATAGTGTTAGGACCTGCGGTAAGGGAAAATAAATTAAAGAAGATTCAAATCATTTCTTTAAACAAAGAGACAGCAGTAGCAATCATTGTGACTGACACTGGTCACGTAGAAAATCGAATGTTTCATTTACCCGACACGGTAGATTCTATGGATCTTGAGAAACTGGTCAATATATTAAATGACCGACTAATTGGTGTGCCAATTGTTGATTTGAACAATAAGATATTTAAAGAGGTCGCCCAACTATTGCGCCAGCATATTCATCAATACGATGCAATGTTAGGGACAATAGCTGAGACTTTAACGATTCCTGCCACAAACAAATTGTTTTTTGGTGGGAAAACCAATATGTTAAGACAACCCGAATTTCATGACATTGATAAAATCCGAAGTTTAATGAACATGATTGAACAAGAAGATGGAATCTACGATCTTATTCAACAAAATCCAATTGGAATTAATGTTAGGATTGGTCGGGAAAACAACAATTTGGCGATGGAAAATTGTAGCTTAATAACTGCAACTTACTCAGTTGGAGCAGAGAACCTAGGATCGATTGCAATCCTGGGACCCACAAGGATGGAGTATTCACGTGTGATTAGCTTGTTACAATTAATTTCAAGTGATTTATCCACAGTTTTATCCAAGCTGTATCAAAATAACTGACGCGGGTAATATTGAGTAGGGTGGAACAAATGGTTCCATCCCCTTTCTATGTTTTTTCAATAAGGACCTGAAAATAACTATTCTTTTTAGGAGGTGAAGTAAATATGTCGCAAGAACAAAATGTGAAAAATGAAGAGGTTGTTGCTAATCAACAACAAACTGATGAAACGGTTGAACCTATTTTTGCTGAAGCTTGTGAAACTGAACAAGTAGAAGAAGCTACTGCAAACCAAGAACTAATTGAGGCACAAGCGAAAATTGCTGAACTTGAAGCTCAATTGGAACAAAAGGAAAACCGTTACCTTCGTCTTCAAGCTGATTTTGATAATTTCCGTCGTCGTTCCAAACTTGAATTGGAGGCGAGCGAAAAATATAGAGCCCAAAGTCTAATAACCGATCTTTTACCAGCACTTGATAATTTTGATCGTGCACTTTCAACTCAAGTTGAAGAAGAGCAGGCAAAAACCTTGAAACAAGGCATGGAAATGGTGTATAAAAGCTTGGTAGATGCATTGAAAAAAGAAGGTGCTGAACAGATTGATGCAGTTGGTCAGGAGTTCGACCCTAATTTTCATCAAGCGATTATGCAAGTAGAAGATGCGAATTTTGGATCAAATATTGTTGTTGAAGAATTTCAAAAAGGTTTTACCCTAAAGGACCGTGTTATTCGTCCTTCAATGGTCAAAGTAAATCAGTAAGATAATGTTTAGCACTTACATAGTAAGAATTTGGGAGGTAAAAGAAACATGAGTAAAATCATTGGTATTGACTTAGGAACTACAAACTCTTGTGTTGCTGTTTTAGAAGGCGGTGAACCGAAGGTAATTCCGAATCCAGAAGGAAACAGGACTGCTCCTTCAGTAGTTGCATTTAAAAACGGAGAGCGTCAAGTTGGGGAAGTAGCTAAGCGTCAAGCAATTACGAATCCAAACACAATCATGTCTGTTAAACGGCATATGGGTACTGATTATAAAGTTGAAATCGAAGGGAAAAATTATTCCCCACAAGAAGTTTCAGCGATTATCCTTCAGTATTTAAAAGCATACGCAGAAGATTATTTAGGAGAGCCAGTTACAAAAGCGGTTATCACAGTACCAGCTTACTTTAATGATGCTGAGCGTCAAGCTACAAAAGACGCAGGTAAAATTGCTGGTTTAGAAGTAGAACGTATCATCAATGAGCCAACAGCAGCAGCTCTTGCTTATGGTTTAGATAAAACTGATGAAGACCAAACAATCCTTGTTTTTGACCTTGGTGGTGGAACATTTGACGTTTCCATCCTTGAGCTAGGCGATGGAGTTTTCGAAGTTAAGTCAACAGCTGGTGACAATCGTCTTGGTGGAGATGATTTTGACCAAGTGATTATTGATTACTTAGTTGATCAATTCAAAAAAGAAAATAGCATTGATTTGTCTAAAGATAAAATGGCATCACAACGTTTGAAAGATGCTGCTGAAAAAGCGAAAAAAGATTTGTCTGGAGTATCTTCTACGCAAATTTCTTTACCGTTTATTACAGCTGGAGAAGCTGGACCGTTGCATCTTGAAGTTTCTTTAACAAGAGCTAAATTTGATGAAATTTCTGCACATTTAGTTGAAAGAACAATGGGACCTACTCGTCAAGCTATAAAAGATTCCGGATTAACTACAGCTGAAATTGACAAAGTAATCCTTGTTGGTGGTTCAACTCGTATTCCTGCTGTTGTTGAAGCAATCCGTAAAGAAATCGGAAAAGACCCATCTAAAGGTGTTAACCCTGATGAAGTAGTAGCAATGGGAGCAGCGATTCAAGGTGGAGTTATCTCAGGGGATGTTAAAGACGTTGTATTATTAGACGTAACTCCTTTATCACTTGGAATTGAAACTATGGGTGGAGTATTCACAAAGCTAATCGATCGTAATACTACTATTCCAACTTCTAAATCCCAAGTGTTCTCAACTGCTGCTGATAGCCAAACTGCTGTTGATATTCATGTTCTTCAAGGGGAACGCCCAATGGCTTCAAATAATAAAACATTAGGTCGCTTCCAATTAGCGGATATTCCACCGGCTCCACGAGGAATTCCA
The DNA here is from genome assembly GCA_937894355.1 of uncultured Bacillus sp. Classification (GTDB taxonomy): domain Bacteria; phylum Bacillota; class Bacilli; order Bacillales; family Cytobacillaceae; genus Bacillus_BU. The sequence goes on along the minus strand of CALCRD010000118.1, from coordinate 13,234 downwards.
CAAATTGAAGTAAGCTTTGATATTGATAAGAACGGTATTGTAAATGTTCGTGCAAAAGATTTAGGTACAAACAAAGAACAAGCAATTACAATCAAGTCTTCTACAGGATTATCTGATGAAGAAATTCAAAAAATGGTAAGAGAAGCAGAAGAAAATGCCGAAGCTGATAAACAACGTAAAGAAGAAGTTGAACTTCGCAACGAAGCAGATCAGCTAGTATTTACTACTGAGAAAACATTGAAAGACCTTGAAGGAAAAGTTGACGAAGCAGAAGTGGCAAAAGCCAATGAAGCTAAAGATGAGCTAAAAGCTGCCATCGAGAAAAACGACCTAGAGGAAATCAAGACTAAGAAAGACGCATTACAAGAATTAGTACAAAACTTGACAGTGAAGCTTTACGAAGAAGCTCAAAAAGCAGCTCAAGCCGCACAAGGTCAAGAAGGTGCAGAAGGCGGCAAAGATGATAATGTAGTCGATGCTGAATTTGAAGAAATCAAAGACGATAAATAATTCATCTTTTATGGAAAAAGTCAAAGTCAGCTCGTTTATGGCTTTGGCTTTTTCATTATTTTGGGGAAGTATTTAATTATGTATAACTTGTTGCGCATTTAAATATCAAAATGATACAATAATCTTTATGTGAATGGATTCGGGAGGGTAAGCATGAATAAACGGGATTATTATGAAGTCCTTGGAATTAGTAAGAGTGCATCAAAGGATGAAATTAAAAAAGCTTATCGTAAGCTGTCAAAACAATTACACCCTGATATAAATAAAGCTGATGATGCAGCTGAAAAGTTTAAGGAAGTTAAAGAAGCATATGAAATATTGAGTGATGATCAGAAGCGTGCTCATTATGATCAATTTGGTCATACTGATCCAAATCAAGGCTTTGGTGGCGGCGATTTTGGTGGTGGCTTCGGTGGTTTTGAAGATATTTTCAGTACTTTTTTCGGTGGCGGTGGAGGATCAAGACGACGTGATCCAAATGCTCCTAGACAGGGAGCTGATTTACAATATTCGATGACATTATCATTTGAGGAAGCTGCTTTTGGTAAAGAAACGGATATCCAAATTCCACGTGAGGAAGAATGCGAGACTTGCCATGGAACGGGAGCTAAACCAGGTACGAATCCGGAAACCTGTCAGCATTGTCATGGTTCTGGAGCAATAAATGTCGAGCAAAATACTCCTTTTGGAAGAGTTGTAAATCGCCGAGCTTGTAATCAGTGTAATGGAACTGGAAAACAAATTAAACATAAATGTTCAACCTGTGGTGGAGCAGGTAAAGTGAAAAAACGCCGCAAAATTCACGTGAAAATTCCAGCAGGTATTGATGATGGTCAACAACTACGGGTAACTGGTCAAGGGGAAAGCGGTATTAATGGTGGACCTCCAGGAGATTTATACGTAGTATTCCATGTGCGTGATCATGAGTTTTTCGAACGTGATGGCGAGGATATCTATTGTGAAATGCCGATAACTTTTTCACAAGCTGCTCTTGGTGATGATGTTGAAGTTCCGACATTACATGGTAAAGTGAAATTAAAAGTCCCTGCAGGTACTCAAACTGGTACAAAGTTTAGACTAAAGGGAAAAGGTATCCAAAATGTCAGAGGTTATGGTGTGGGTGACCAGCATGTACTGATTCGAGTAATCACTCCTACCAAATTATCAGATAAACAAAAGCAATTACTGCGTGAATTATCAGAACTTAGTGGTAAAGTACCAAATGGTGCTCATGAAGAAAGTATTTTTTCAAAAGTAAAACGCGCCTTTAAGGGCGAATAAATAAATAATAGAAAATGGACGGAGTTGGTAGAGATGAAATGGTCGGAAATTAGCATTCATACTACAAATGAAGCGATAGAACCAATCTCAAATATTTTACACGAAGCAGGCGCAAGTGGCGTCGTAATCGAGGATCCCTTTGAATTAAGTAAGGAAAGGGAGGATCGTTTCGGTGAAATCTACCAACTTAATCCTAATGATTACCCTGAGGAAGGGGTCATCATTAAAGCATATATTGCGATTAACAGTTTTCTAGGCGAAACTGTTGAAGCCATTAAAGATGCTATCAATAATCTAATTCTATTTAATATTGATATTGGAAGAAATAATGTAACTATCAGTGAAGTAAACGAAGAGGAATGGGCAACGGCTTGGAAAAAATACTATAATCCAGTTAAAATTTCCAAAAGGTTTACCATTGTTCCAACCTGGGAAAACTATACACCAGTATCTAGCGATGAGTTAATCATCGAGCTTGATCCGGGAATGGCTTTCGGTACAGGAACTCATCCAACGACTGTGATGTGTGTCCAAGCACTTGAACGGACAGTTAACGCAGGTGATCGGGTAATTGATGTGGGGACAGGAACAGGAGTATTAAGCATTGCCGCTGCAATGTTGGGCTCAAAAAGTGTAACAGCACTTGATTTAGATGAAGTGGCAGTTCACTCAGCGAAAATAAATATTAAGCTAAATAAGGTAAATGAATTAGTTACAGTGGCTCAGAATAATCTTTTAGATGGAATAGATGGGCCTGCTGATATCGTGGTAGCTAACATTCTTGCAGAAATCATCATGCGTTTCACTGATGATGTTGCGAGAGTTGTGAAAAAAGATGGTTACTTTATTGCTTCTGGAATCATTCAACAAAAAAGAGATGAAGTAAAAGCTAATATCGTACAAGCTGGTTTTACAATCGTAGAAACGCTAGTCATGGAAGATTGGGTAGCATTCATCGCTAAGAGAAAATAAGATTCAGGCTCGCCTTATTGGCGAGTTTGTTTTCTTTATGTCTAGCTACAGCGGCAAGCCGCATTTAATTATTTTTCAGCGAAAGAAGTGAAATTTCTTGCAACGATATTTTGTAGATATACAATCAGATGCTAATCGTTTTATAGTGGCTGGTGAAGATTATCATCATATAGCCCGCGTTATGAGAATGAAAATCGACGACAAAATTGTTTGCGTCAATCAAGAGGGAAAAAGTGCTGTTTGTGCAATTGCAGAAATTACCGATGAAAAAGTAGTTGCTAACGTTGTAAAATGGGAAGATGAGACAACTGAGCTTCCTATTACCGTTACAATTGCCAGTGGATTGCCAAAAGGTGACAAGCTTGAATGGATTATTCAAAAGGGCACCGAGCTTGGTGCTAATGAATTTGTCCCTTTTCTGGCAACTCGGTCAATTGTGAAATGGGACGAAAAGAAAGCGGGAAAAAAAGTTGAACGCTGGAGGAAAATTGCCAAAGAGGCTGCCGAACAGTCGTATCGCAGTAAAATTCCAACAGTTGTAGAGCCGATGACACTTAAATCCCTGCTTGAAAAAGCAAAAAACTATGATATCCTACTAGTGGCATATGAAGAAGAAGCTAAACAAGGAGAAACAGCGATGTTAGCGAAGAAACTTCGTGAACTGAAAGCAGGACAGTCGTTGATGATTGTTTTCGGACCGGAAGGCGGACTTGCTCCAGAAGAAGTCCTGAAGCTTAAAGAGAGTGGTTTTTCCGTTTGTGGATTAGGACCCCGTATCTTAAGAACAGAAACGGCTCCGCTTTATTTATTATCCGCGGTGTCTTATCATTTAGAATTATTGAGGTGATTATTATGCCTACTGTTGCGTTTCATACACTTGGCTGCAAGGTAAACCACTATGAAACTGAAGCGATTTGGCAATTATTTAAAGAACAAGGGTATGATCGAGTTGAGTTTGAATCGACTGCCGATGTATATATTATCAATACCTGTACGGTAACAAATACTGGTGATAAAAAAAGCCGTCAAATTATTCGCCGAGCAGTTAGAAAAAATCCAGATGCGGTGATATGTGTTACTGGTTGTTATGCTCAAACTTCCCCGGCTGAAATTTTGGCCATACCTGGTGTTGATGTTGTAGTAGGAACACAGGATCGAATTAAAATGCTCGAGTATATTGAGCAATATAAACAAGAGCGCCAACCTATAAATGCGGTCAGAAATATTATGAAAAGTCGTGTTTATGAAGAATTGGATGTACCAGCTTTCACTGATCGAACTCGTGCGTCTCTTAAAATTCAAGAAGGTTGTAATAACTTCTGTACTTTCTGTATCATTCCATGGGCTCGTGGTTTAATGCGTTCGCGTGACCCTAAAGAAGTGATTCGTCAAGCACAGCAGCTTGTTGATGCCGGTTATAAGGAAATTGTGTTAACAGGTATCCATACAGGTGGATACGGTGAAGATATGAAGGATTATAACCTGGCAATGCTTCTGGTTGATCTTGAAAAAGAGGTCAAAGGTCTAAAAAGACTGCGCATCTCTTCAATCGAAGCAAGTCAGATTACTGATGAAGTCATCGAATCCATTAATCAATCAAATATTATTGTTCGCCATCTGCATATTCCGATTCAATCTGGATCTAATTCTGTGTTAAAAAGAATGCGTCGAAAGTATACCATGGAGGAATTTGCTGAACGCCTGGATCGCCTAAAAGAAGTTTTACCAGGCCTAGCGATTACCTCAGATGTGATAGTCGGTTTTCCTGGTGAAACAGAAGAGGAATTTATGGAGACATATAACTTCATAAATGACCATAAATTCTCTGAGCTTCATGTTTTCCCATATTCGAAGCGGACTGGAACTCCGGCAGCGCGGATGGAGGACCAGGTCGATGAGGAAGTGAAAAATGAACGGGTGCACCGTTTAATCTCTCTTTCTGATAGACTAGCCAAAGAGTATGCTTCCCAATTTGATGGTGAAGTCCTTGAAATCATCCCCGAAGAAAAACATGATGGAGATACAGAAAATTCTCTTTATGTCGGCTATAGTGATAACTATTTAAAAGTAGTTTTCCCTGGTACAGAAGCGATGATAGGGAAAATAGTTAAGGTAAAAATCACTGAAGCAAGCTATCCATACAATCAGGGTCAATTTGTCCGTGTTGTAAATGATGAATTGGTTGATAAAGAGGAAGAATCGGCAATTTAATTATAGAAGGCAGTTGAGACAATCTCAATTGCCTTTTTTTAATATGGCTGAGTTAAACTTGGCCGTTGATTTCCACTCCAGGCACTTCGCTTTCCGCGGGCGGTAGCGGGGAGCCTCCTAGGCGCTTTGCGCCTGTGGAGTCTCCCCTGCCCCGTACTCCCGCAGGAGTCTTCGTGCCTTCCACTCCAATCAACTAAGTTCAATAATCAACATTGAACATTAACAGAGCCTTAAAAAAAAGAAACAATGCCACTAGTAACGGGTTCTGTTTCCTAACGCAACATAAGGTATGAGAATTCATAGGCGGAGAATTTCTTGCTAATGTACAAGATTGCTCGAATTATTTTTTGGGGAATGATATGATTTAAACGGTACATACATCTTTAGGTGTGAAAGGAGAAAGCATACATGGCAATAAATGTGGCAGCAATGATTGATCATACCCTATTGAAGGCGGATGCAAAAAAAGACCAAATTGCTAAGCTTTGCCAAGAAGCAAAGGAATATCAATTTGCTTCTGTTTGCGTAAATCCAACATGGGTGAAATACGCTAGTGAGCTTTTGAAGGATAGTGGAGTTAAGGTGTGCACCGTGATTGGTTTCCCTCTAGGGGCTACTACTTCTGCAACCAAAGCATTTGAATCAAAAAATGCGATTGAAAATGGTGCCGAAGAAATCGATATGGTTATTAATATCGGGGCGCTAAAGGATGGTAACGATGGATTAGTTGAGGAAGATATTCGTGCAGTGGTTGATGCTTCTAACGGAAAGGCTTTAACCAAAGTTATTATCGAAACAAGTTTATTGACCGATGAGGAAAAGGTTCGTGCCTGTCAAATTGCGGTAAAAGCGGGAACGAATTTCGTCAAAACCTCAACGGGCTTCTCAACCGGTGGAGCAACTATTGCTGATATCACACTTATGAGAAAGACAGTCGGCCCTGAGATAGGTGTAAAAGCCTCTGGGGGCGTTAGAAACACCAGTGATGCCCAAGCCATGATTGAGGTCGGAGCAACGCGCATAGGCGCAAGCTCAGGAGTTGCGATTGTTAACGGCTTAACTAGCGAATCAGATTATTGATACTGTAAGAAACTAGTAGACGAGTAATAATTCAAGTAAAGAATATATAGTGGACCGATCATCATAAAAAAGAGTCTCAAACCCCAAAGGTTTGAGACTCTTTATTTCATCGACAACAATCCTAGGATTTCCTTCCGTGGATATAAAGAATCCATTTCCCGAAATATTCTGCAAAGGGTAAGACGATTAAGGAGGTAATAACGTTAAACAAAAGGCTTGTATGAGCTAATTGCACATCTGGACTTTGCGCCATTGTTTCCGCCAATTTTGCCATCCAACTTATAAATGGAAAAAAAATAGCTACACCGACGACATTCAACCATATATGGGCATAGGCGCATAATTTCGACTCTTTGCCAGCACCAATGGAAGCTATATAACCAGTAATACATGTCCCAATATTGGCTCCAAGCATAATGGCAATTCCGGTATCAAGATTGAGGATTCCTCCCGATAAAAATCCCATGGTAATTCCAGTCATGGCTGTACTTGACTGGATTAAGGCGGTCATAATTGAACCAAATAAAATCCCTGGTAAATGGTGCTCGTTCAGTAGTAACAAAATATTTTCAACAGAGGAAAGCGATGTAAGTGGATCAGATAAAAATTCAAATCCTAATATGGCGACAAAAACAGCCGACATTCCAAATAATATCAAACCGCTATTATATAGTTTTCCTTTTCGAAAAAGCATAAGGATCGCCCCGATAATGGCCATAGGCACTAGAAACTGATTAATGTCAAAAGTAATAATTTCTGTCGTGAATGTGGTGCCAATATTGGTTCCAAGAATAATTCCAATTGATTTAGGGAAAGTAAGCAAACCTGCTGAAATCAAACCAATCGTAATAACCATCACAGCAGAACTACTATGAAGAGTAGCAGTTAGGACGATACTTGCTAGCATGCCGATAAAAGGGGTGCTTGTCAGTTGCCCGAGTATCTTTTTTAAAGATTCCCCAGATAAATTAAACAATCCAGCTCTTAATAGTTTCATTCCCATAATAAATACTCCGATAAGAATGAAAAAAAGTAGAAAATACAACATGTCCTTCACTCCCTCTTTCTATATATGTGCAGGGGGATAAATTTAGAATTATCAGATTATTTCAATTTCGAAAGGACTGGGAATACACTTTACATATAAATATAAAATGAAATATAAGGAGCATTGCGTCGAATAATAAAAATTTTTAGCGAATCTTATCTACAGTGCCAAATTCAGTTGACCTTATATCTCCATTATATTATAATTGCAAAGTACATGGGGTTACCGTGTGCTTTGGTGTAAGTGTGTTGTGTTCGGAGGGAGGGAAAGAGAATGTCTAAAACCGTCGTTCGTAAAAACGAATCGCTTGAAGATGCTCTTCGTCGCTTCAAACGTACTGTATCTAAATCAGGTACTATACAAGAAGCTAGAAAGCGCGAATTCTACGAAAAACCTAGTGTTAAGCGTAAGAAGAAATCTGAAGCTGCAAGAAAACGTAAGTTCTAAAGAGGGTGTATTCTATGAGTCTTCTTGAGCGTTTAAATAATGATATGAAACAAGCGATGAAAAATAAGGAAAAAGACAAACTTTCTGTTATTCGGATGATAAAAGCTTCCTTGCAAAATGAAGCGATTAGACTTGGTAAACCAGGATTATCTGAAGACGAGGAGTTAACAATCCTTTCTCGCGAAAAGAAACAACGCAAGGACTCCCTACATGAATTTGAAAAAGCAGGTCGTGACGACCTTGTTGAAAAATTGCGTACAGAATTGACATTTGTCGAGTTGTACATGCCGAAACAGCTCTCCGAAGCTGAGTTAACTGAAATAGTTAAAAATGCTATTACAGAACTAGGTGCAACATCAAAAGCTGAGATGGGAAAAGTAATGTCTGTTGTCATCCCCAAAGTCAAGGGTAAAGCAGACGGAACACTCGTAAATAAACTTGTACAACAACACCTTTCATAACCTAACTTGCACGGCCGCAGAGTAACACTCTGCGGCCTTTCAAATTTTCCAGCAAAAAAGTATTTTAAAAATAGAGTGATAAGATGAAACTATTTACAAGCTAAAACGTAATAGTTTTATATGCAACAAGAAAGGTGGGTAGTTGTAATGAGGAAGATTTTTGCTTTTCTAGCTCTGTTAATGTTTTTAAGTATGCTTTCCATTTCCATTCCCGCAGCAGTTTCCTCAAGTGAAAAAATTGTTTATGTTGTCCCGATTGAGGAAACAGTAGAAAAAGGATTATATTCATTTTTAAAAAGAGCTGTGACAACAGCTGAAGAAGAAAATGCTGAAGCTATTATTTTTGAAATTAATACACCTGGTGGTGCTGTTGATGCAGCAGGAGAGATTGGAAAATTACTTACCACAACTGATGTTAAGACGATTTCATTTGTGAATAAAAAGGCGTTATCAGCTGGAGCATATATTGCCTTAAATACTGATGAAATCTATATGGTTCCTGGTGCAACAATGGGCTCAGCTGCGATTATTGATCAACAAGGGAATACAGCCGGAAAGAAAGCAGAATCTTATTGGTTTGCAGCAATGAAAAGTGCTGCCATCCAAAATGACCGCGACCCTAAATATGCACTGGCCATGGCTGATGAGCGGATTGACTTACCTGATTACGGAGCTAAAAAAGGGGATTTATTAACGCTAACAGCCCATCAAGCCATAGAGGTTGGTTATTCTGAAGGAACTGTGGTAAGTTTAAGCGAATTGGTCAATACCTTGGGTTATCAGGATGCAGACATCCGCGATCTCAATGAAACTTTTGCTGAGAAATTAGCAAGATTTATTACCAACCCAATTGTGGTGTCGATTTTATTGACAATCGGAAGCTTAGGACTAGTTCTTGAATTATATTCTCCTGGCTTTGGAATTCCTGGTTTAATGGGTATAAGTGCTTTGTTGCTATTTTTTTATGGACATTTAGTTGCAGGGTTAGCTGGTTATGAGACCTTAGTTTTATTCATAGTTGGAATTGGTCTCGTTCTGTTAGAGTTTTTTGTACCTGGTGGAATTGTCGGCAGTATTGGGTTAATATCCATTATTGGCAGTTTATTTTTAGCTACTGATAATGCTGTTCATATGGCCACTTCCATCTTAATTGCCATTGGTGTTTCCATTTTGGCTTCAATTTTAATGGTAAGGGTGTTTGGTAAAAACATGAGACTATTTAAAAAAATTATTTTAACGGATTCAACCAATACCGAAAGTGGGTACGTTTCTAATCGAAACAGGACTGAGCTAATAGGTAAAGTTGGTAGTACTTTAACTGCTTTAAGACCAGCCGGAACCATTTTGATTGGGGATGAACGAATTGATGTTGTCAGTGAAGGTGAGTTTATCTTAAAGGATAAAGCTGTTATGGTCGTTAAAGCGGAAGGTTCGCGAATAGTAGTGAGAGAAATTAGCCATACGTTAAAGGAGGATATTTAAATGATTGAAGCTGGTACAGCATTCTTAATTATCACCATTTTGCTTGGAATTATTATTTTAGCTGTTTTGTTTACTTTTGTTCCAGTTATGCTATGGATTTCTGCTCTTGCAGCAGGGGTAAAAGTCAGTATTTTTACCCTTATCGGGATGAGATTACGTCGGGTAATCCCAAGCCGTGTAATCAATCCATTAATCAAAGCTCATAAAGCTGGGCTGAACGCGACTACGAATCAATTGGAAAGTCATTATTTAGCTGGTGGAAACGTGGACAGGGTAGTTAATGCGTTAATTGCTGCTCATCGTGCCAATATTGAGTTACCCTTTGAACGCTGTGCAGCTATCGATCTTGCCGGCCGTGATGTTCTTGAAGCCGTGCAAATGAGTGTCAATCCTAAGGTCATTGAAACGCCATTTATTGCTGGTGTGGCGATGAACGGGATTGAAGTAAAGGCAAAGGCGAGAATTACCGTTCGCGCCAATATTGAGCGTTTGGTCGGTGGAGCCGGGGAAGAAACAGTCGTTGCCCGGGTTGGTGAAGGGATTATTAGTACGATTGGTAGTTCCGACAATCACAAAAGGGTTTTAGAAAATCCGGACATGATTTCGCAAACCGTCCTTGCAAAAGGATTGGACGCGGGAACTGCTTTTGAAATCTTATCGATCGATATTGCGGACGTTGATATCGGCAAAAATATTGGTGCTGAATTGCAAACTGAACAAGCTGAAGCTGACAAAAAGATTGCCCAAGCCAAAGCAGAGGAACGCAGAGCGATGGCTGTAGCACAAGAACAAGAAATGAAGGCTAAGGTTCAAGAAATGCGGGCAAAAGTGGTCGAAGCAGAAGCTACTGTACCACTTGCTATGGCAGAAGCGCTTCGTGAAGGTAATATGGGTGTAATGGATTATATGAATTTCCAAAATATTTCAGCTGATACGGATATGCGGGGTTCAATTAGTAAAATGTCTGGTGATCGAAATAACAATCAGAAAAACGAATAGCAAATAATCTTACGAAGACAGCCTCTCCAAAAGGGGGATCTTAATGGACGTATTATGGGAAAATCCAATCATTTTGGTGATTATTATTGGAATTATTTCATCTTATTTCAAAAAGATGAAGAGCAAACAACCGGAAAATGGGGATAAAGGCATGCCTAATCAGCGCAAAGTCCCGCCTATTTCTGTCGGTCCTGTGGCTAGAAATAAAAAACGCCAGAGATCCGAAAATCAGCGGGTTCAGCAGCAAAATGCTCAAATAAAACCAGTTAATACCAGAAATGATCGAAATAATAAGCTCGATCAACGAACAAACAATCGAAGTTTGGTCGAAAATAACCGAGAATCATCAATTTATCATAGTCATAAGGAATCGCAGGCTAATAAAGTTTCTGTACCTGGGGAACTAAATACGCTCCAAATTGACCAGGATAGACTGATTGATGGGATTATTTGGTCTGAAGTCCTTGGACCACCAAGGTCAAAAAGACCACATCGTTCAATCAAGAATAACTAAAGTCTAAGAATCATCAGGTGAAAAAAAGTGCTAGAACCTCAATTCATTTCATAAACATGAGATGAAAGGGGGTTCTTTTTCTATGGCAAAAAAATGGGGTCATACACTCCGCAACTGGGTAACGAAAAGAATGGAACTTCCTCAAGATGTCATGATGGACCTACCGAGGATTACGATGGTAGGACAAATTCATATTTATATAGAGAATCACCGGGGGTTATTAACTTTTACAGATAAAGAAATCAGGTTGCTGCTAAAACAAGGCCAACTGTTGGTGAAAGGTAAGGCCTTTGTCATAAAAACGATTTTGCCAGAAGAAATATTACTGGAAGGAAAAATAGATCAAGTAATTTTTATTAATGACTGATACAGGGGGAGCTAAATGAAAAACCAGTGGATTGAGTTTTACTCCGGTATTGTTTCTGTCAAAGTGACAGGAAAGGGAATTGAAAGGTTAATAAATAAATTAATCAGGAATGAAATTTCCATTTGGAATGTTAGAAGGCATGGATCAGAAACGGTTATTTTTCAAATGAAATTAAAAGATATAAAGAAAATGCGGATTATTTCTAGAGAAAGTGGCTGCAAAATGAAATTCCTGAATCGCATCGGGGCCCCTTTTCTTTATAAACATCTTTCCAGGAATAGTGGGATTTTTATTGGAGCGATTGTTTTTATTGTGGTAATTTTGCTTTTGTCTAACATGGTTTGGGGTGTTGAAATTAAGGGGGCAAATCCGGCAACTGAATATAAAATTCGCAAAGAATTGGATAAGATGGGAATTGAAACTGGAAAACTTCAATTTTTTATCGATGATGTTGAGAACATTCAAAGGCAGTTAACCCATAATATTCAAGTTATTACATGGGTCGGAGTGGAATTAAAGGGGACAACCTTTCATTTAGAGGTGGTTGAAAAGAAAGAACCGAAGAAAGTAGAGGAAATGGGGCCGCAAAATTTAGTGGCAAAAAAAGAGGCAGTGATAACGAAAATTTTTGTGGAAAAAGGTCAACAGCTTGTTAATGCCAATGATCATGTCAGTAAGGGGGAGCTATTGGTAGCGGGAACGATCGGGAAAGAAGGGCAAACGGAGTTAGTTAGTGCAAAAGGAGAAATTATTGGTGAAACATGGTACAAGTCTAATGTGGAATTACCGTTACAAAGCACGTTTCAGGTATTTAACGGGAATGAAAAGGAAAAGCACTCGGTAAAGCTTGGTAATGTGAATATTCCTTTTTGGGGCTTCGGTAAACCTAAATATAAGGAATTTGAGACAGAAATGTCTGCCAAAAATGTTCGCTTTCTGAAGTGGGAGTTGCCAATATCCTTTGTTAATACAACATTTAGGGAGAGTGAACAGGTTACCCGAACTTACTCGAACGAAGAGGCTGTAGAAATTGCCAAGGAAATTGCCCGAAAAGATATAAAAAGTCAGCTATCTGAGGATGCTAATATAAAAGGTGAAAAAATTTTACAGCAAGCTATAGAGAATGGTAAAGTTAAATTAGCAATACATTTCCAGATTATTGAGAATATTGCTGAAGGCCAACCAATAATTAAGGAGACGAAGGATGACTGAAGAGCAGAAGATGATAAACATTAAATTAGATGACCAACATGAAGCTATTACTTTATTTGGTAATTCTGATTCTAACTTGAAAATTATTGAACAGGAACTTCAGGTATCAATCATCACTAGAGGCGAGACTTTAACGCTTTCAGGCCCAGTTGCCCAGTTGGAGTTAGCCGGGGATGTCCTTGATAAATTACTTGAAGTGATTAAAAAAGGGATTACCATTAGTCAAAGAGATGTTATTTACGCTATTCAATTAGCTCAAAAAGGTACGCTGGCCTATTTTGGTGAATTATACACTCAAGAAATCACTAAAAATGCCAAGGGTAAATCGATTCGAGTTAAGACCTTCGGACAAAGGCACTATGTTTCGGCAATAAAAGAGTATGATATGGTATTCGGAATTGGACCTGCCGGAACGGGGAAAACCTATTTAGCAGTCGTAATGGCCATTAATGCCTTAAAAAATGGTCAAGTTAAAAGGATTATTTTAACCAGACCAGCAGTAGAAGCTGGTGAGAGTTTGGGGTTCCTACCTGGAGATTTAAAGGAAAAGGTGGATCCGTATTTACGTCCGTTATATGACGCCTTGCATGATGTTTTAGGACTAGAGCACACACAAAGATTAATTGAACGCGGTACAATTGAAATTGCAC
>CALCRD010000117.1 GCA_937894355.1 uncultured Bacillus sp. | reverse complement strand
CGATCTATGGCATTTTGGAATAGTAAATTGCAAAGAAATTCGCAAAGCATGAATGCGAAACGGCAATTATATCGTGGGCAGATTAAAATTTTAGATGGTTATCAAACCAATGTCAAACAAGCTATTAACAAGTTTGGTGAAGGTAACCAAATACATCGATCATCTGATTCCTGTTATTCACCGCAGTGGCAGGGAGCTAGCCGAGTGGAATATGATAAAATTAGTAGTGAGTTAAATGGGCTTGGTAAGGGGATAAACTCTTTAGGCGATGAGATTGTTGGTGCGATTAATAATGAGATTCGTAGGTTAAGAGAAAAAGTCGAGGATTTACGATGAGCAAAATCCAAATAAATTTTGATGATTTACAGGGTTTTGCGACCCAGCTAGGGAAAGCTGCTAATAAATGTGACGAGGCACTCGGCCATATTAATGTAGATCTTTATTCTTTACTTGCCAATATTCCCGGTGTGGCATCTAAGAATATCCATGATCTGGAGACTATTTTTGAGAATAATCTAAAAAAGTATAAAAAGAACCTTGTTAAAGCTCAGCGCCTAATGAGGATAACAGAAGCAATAATGAGCGAGACTGAAAGGAAACTTGCTCGGAAAGCTAGGGAAATTGCCGAGGAGCATGCGAGGATTTTTTCTACGCTTCAGATGGTTGATAAACATGTATGGGTGCCCCAAATTAATGGTAGGGATGAACATGATTCTTCAACAAAACTAACAGATGAACAAGTTGAAGGTTTGCGAAACTATATCCGCCGACTTAAGAAGGGCGAGATTGATTCAAACCTAGATGATTATAGAGCAATGCCTGAGGACAACACATGGCAAGGGAATATCTTCCCTAGTAATCCTGGTGTAAAGCCAGAAGTTGATCATGTCACAAAAGCTTTAGGGAAATTCGCTTTTGATTTTCTAGTGGGTGATGTTGTCACAATTCTAGATCCAGAAGCTTTAACAGAAGATAAGTTAATCGCAGCAGCCATGATGTTGCCCCCTGCGAAGGTTGTAAAATTAGCAGCTAAACTTAAAGATCTGGAAAAAATGAAGGATACTATTGATAATTTGGATGATGTTTCTGATAAGGTGAAGGACTCATCAGATAATTTGCAGGATGTCTCTAAGGGAAGTGTTAAAACTAAGACTATTGATGATATAATTTGTGGAACAACTGAAACGACAAATGGAAAAGGGTTTCAAGGAACTTTGAAAAGTCAGGTGGATTTGACCAAACCTTAAAAGATTTTGAAAGCCTCAACCCTGTGAATATTAAAGAAATTCAAACGAAATATGGACCAGGGAAGGTTGGTACACTAAGCGATGGTACAACCGTTGTAGCTAGACAAGGTAGTACTACAGGGGGTGCAACCTTAGAGGTGAAAGTATCCAAAAATAAAGTGTATAAAATAAGATATTAGCTATATTAATTGGAGGTAAAAATGGGACATTGGGAAGAAATTTATATAGGAATTATACCGATTGCAAAATACCAAACTATAGTTAAAAATGGAGAGGGGTCAGGCTTATTCATTAAACTTGAAAGCAATGAATATATAGCAAATATTGATTTTGGCATAGTGTCAGCCTTTAGAATGCTAGATGAAGGGATAGTTTTAGAAGAGTTATTTGATGAAAGCGAAATTTCGAAATATAAAAAGAACAATTTTTCAAATACTATTTATAAAATAGAGAATGGGGAGTTTGGAAGGTTTATAAAGAAGATTAGTAATGAATTATATGACTATTTAGATTTAAAACATTATATTATAGTTACGATGAATTTCGTCATAGAAATAATATCTGAGTGGGAACCTTCTATCGAAATTTTAAAAAAGTAGTTATTTTTTCGGGGGCTGTGCAAAAAGCTAAACCACAATACAAAAGACAGGCAAAAGAACAGGGGAATTCTCACTTGAATTCACCCTGTTCTTATTTGAGGTAAAAAAGGTTTGAAACGAAAAATAGGGAATGTACCAAAGATAACAGCAATCGATCCTAAAGTGGGTACCGAGACAGTCATTTTTGAAAGGAATAAGTGAAATGAAAATAACCGGAAAAAGGTCTTATATTAAAGTAGAGTTAGATGGAAAGGTGGTAAAAATTGATGGTGAAATGGTAGTGGGGGGATTTGTTGCGTCAAAAAACTCAATAACATATTGGGAAGTACCAGAAAATAATGAAATTGATGAAGAAACTAAAAAGAATATAATAGAAAAAGTAGTCCAAGAAACAAAAGACTCTCATTTGGTGATTACGTTTGAATAGGTTTTGATGCTCCTTGGGATTCAGTCACAGTGCACCCTGAAAAAAACTTATACAATATTTTTTTACAAGGAATAGATACAGTTGTCTTGAGTAAACTTGTGGCAGTTTTTTTGTTCCGTTATTATTTATAAATGCATTTGTTGGTCGATTAATGATAGCCAGATTAGTTAGATAAGTACACGGGGTCACAGGCTGATTTAGGTATAAATAAGGTCCAGGCTCATATTGAGTTTGGATCTGTTTGTTATGGAAGAAACGCAACAAATGCTTATTATAGAGCTGGACAGGAAGGTAAGCCTTTAGGACAATGGTTTACATCAGAACCTGCAGAATCTGTTGCATTGGTGAGAATAGATACAGCTGCCAAACCACGGTGGATTGCCCCAATTACTGAGGAGCTTACTGGGACATCAATTATTGATACAAATTATGCTATCAAAATTCCTGCAGGAACAACAGTATATACTGGATTTAAAGATGGAAAAATCCAAACAATGATGCCTTGTGACATAAAATCATTTTACAACTTCAATAAGGAGTTTAAATTTATGGAAAGTTATGAGATTGAAGAAATATTTGGAGATGGCTATGAAAGATGGGCTAAAATTAAAATAGATAGCTGTCTGGATGGAGTATTTGTTCATTTTATTGAATATGATGAATATCTAGAGAATACTACTATTCCAAGCAAGAGAAAAAAGCATGATACTATTAATGGTAATCTGAAAATTAGTTTAGTAACAGAATATAAAGTAATTGATGAGGATATTAATGGATTTATTCAAGCTATTAATAAATCTTCAAATATTACTGCAATAGCAACAGTAAAAGAAATAGATGATAGTGATACTATTGTGTGCAGAATTAAAAACTTAAGTGATGATATTGTAGTTGAATTTGAAGATGATGTAGAAGTAGAAGTTGATACTACGATAGAAGTACATGGTTCACTTGAAATTGAGATTTAATGAGATCACAGGGACGGTTCTCTTGCTTCCGAAGAAGCAGGAGAACCGTCCCTGCGGTTTTCTCAAGTTCAAGTATCACCGGGAGGAGGTAGACATGGTTCTAATCCTTATGTGAAAATAAGTACAACTGATCAAGGAATTATCAAAATTATTGATGGGCCAGAAAGTTTGTATAAAACAGATGGTCGGGAAAAATCAATAAATATCTTTTCAGAAGGAAATTAATATGATTGTTTGCGATGCACCAATAATTCCGTGGGAGGGAATGGGTGGAGTAAAATTATATTCAACCATAAAAGAATGTAAGTCTACTATAGAAAGAAGAGATGTCAAAGCAGTATTATTGAATAATCTTTGGGTACGATACGAAATAGACAATATGATGTATTTATTTTTTCATTTAGTTAATGGGAAGTTGTTTAAGATAACTACATTAGATGAATATAAAGGGAAATTATTCAATAAGATAGGTGTTGGAATGACCGAGTCTGAATTGCTAGAAATAGAACCAAGCTTTGTCTATGATGAATTTGAAGAAGTGTTTGAATCAGAAAAGGGAGTTTTTCTTGAAACTGATCCAGTACATCATACAGTGAAATATATCTCTGTCTTTATTAAAGAGCTTGATGATAAGAATTTTGAAGAAGGTTTATGGTAATGTGATTTTTAGAAAAATAGATTAACGTTTTTTGCTAGTATATTAATAAAATAGTATACTAGTTACTTTTTGTGCTTTTTTACATGTTTACGTGGTGGAGTTCATTGATAAAATTAAAGAGGCTAATCCGTTGATTAGCCTCTTTAAATATAAGAATTATTTGCGTGGACCATTTCTGTGTAACAAGAATCTTCAGGTTATCAAGGTGACTTTTCTTTAAAAAACTAACAGTTGAACAAGTTGAAGGCTTGCGAAACTATATTCGTCGACTTAAGAATGGCGAGATTGATTCAAACCTAGATGATTATAGAGCAATGCCTGAGGACAACACATGGCAAGGGAATATCTTCCCTAGTAATCCTGGTGTAAAGCCAGAAGTTGATCATGTCACAAAAGCTTTAGGGAAATTCGCTTTTGATTTTCTAGTGGGTGATGTTGTCACAATTCTAGATCCAGAAGCTTTAACAGAAGATAAGTTAATCGCAGCAGCCATGATGTTGCCCCCTGCGAAGGTTGTAAAATTAGCAGCTAAACTTAAAGATCTGGAAAAAATGAAGGATACTATTGATAATTTGGATGATGTTTCTGATAAGGTGAAGGACTCATCAGATAATTTGATAGAACCATCAAAAAATCCAAATACAGTATGGGATTACATTAATGCCACTCAACCAGCATATGAAGGAACATCACTGCCAAAGTCCTTCAATACACAAGTCGAAGGACAAGAATTTTGGGTGAATCCTAATGGAACAAAGCATATGCTTGAGTATATAACTAGCGATGGGAAAAATATTGGTACCTTTGCTACTTCTGTTAGTAGTCAAGAAATGTTAACTTAATTCCACAGTGCGTTAACTGAAGCAATTAATAATAATGGTGTTGTGTTGGAAAATATGATTCGTGGTGGAGATGGGAGTTTAAGCTCTCTGAACCAAGAAAATCAGGATTAAATGTTGTGGTTAAACACGCAAGATATAATCCTCAAAAATAAAATTTCAGGAGGGAACTATGAGTCTACTTAAGTTACTAAGTGTAAGCGAAAAAGAAGAGTGTAAAGTGGAAATTGATTTCTATGTCCCTTTTAGTGTTGAGATTGGAGATAGTTTCAATTTTAAAAAAGAAAATATTGTTTATTGGAGAACTGGTGATATTGAGAGATCTTTGATTGAAATTGGAATTGGATCTAACACGGGAATCTTAAGAAGAATAACCTTAACATCATTTAAAAAAGCATCAGTAAAGAATGTTGCTCTTAAGGATATTGAAATAGAGGAAGGGACACCAGTATTTGATGCAGGTATTATACCCAAAAAAGGGATTTTTGATTTTATTTCTGATTTTGAAGTCTATTTAGGAAAAGACAGTATTATTGCTATGATAGAAAAAGTAGATAAATGTCGAAAAATAATACGGATGGATAGGGTAGATATTGGAATTGATAATCAAAATAATATTACACATATAGCCATTAATAATTTGGATTTCAAGGAATATAACGAATTAAAGGATGCATTAAAATTATAAAAAGATACTCTGTAAACCATGTTGTGAGAGTGTTGAATGATAGTAGTGATAGTAAAAAGAAAGGTGAAATCGGAGCAATCCTTATGGTTTTTGAGCAACCTCATGAAGCTTACGAAGTTGAGTTTCTTGATGAAGATGGGTATCCTAAAGCACAATGTACTCTTTTACCAGATGATTTAGAGCTGGTATAATAAAATAACTACGATAAGTATGAAAAAAGGCACCATCAAAAAAAATTTAAAAATTGAGATGACAGGTACCATCCATTTTTCTAGATGGTACCTATCACCTTTTTTTTCGTCAATAAGGTGTTATAGCTGTATTTTTAATTCGAAAATGAATCTACTAAAATAGACTGCCCCTCAACAAATCCAATATGTTAAGGGGCAGTTGTTTCTATTTTAAGTTGTGGGTTTTCAAGCTAGTATTGGAATGATTGCTCAACAAGCTCAAAGGATTCTATGATAATTGAAAATCTGTCTCAAAATCAATTCGCCTGATTTCTGCTGGCATCCCTCTTGTAGCATTAATTCATTAAAAACAGGCTTAAGAAGTGGATAATCTTTGGAGATTTCACTTGCTGTAGACTCAAAAGAAAGAGGATAATTTTGCTTACTAACTAACGCCTGAACTTCTTGAAAAAGCTTCTCCATCTCAGTCGAAAACTCCTCCAAATTCAATTTTTTCCACAAATCAGGAGTTTTGTACCGAAACGAATTGTTCACATAAGTCGAAACAATTTCTAAAATTCCTTTCCTTAATCTATCCGGGGTAATATAGGTCAATAGATTCACCTCCTTATTCCATATTACCAAAAAAGGTCAAACAATAATCAAACAGAAACTAGCGAATTGTTACAATATTTAATATTTTTAATATCCTCCAAACCCTTCAACCCAAAATCTTTTTTTGAAAAAAAACAAGCCAATGGATGCTAGACTTCCTCCAAAATTCAAATCTCCTATACCCCAGATTTCCAAACCCCTCAAAAGAAAAAGAGTAGGCGCTAATATAAAAAACCATCCCTATTTTTGGTATAGTTAAGCTATCAAAAATCGCTAGTAGAAACAATCTTTAAAACAAAAATAACTACTTCACATAAAAAGTATTACACTAGTAATGTCAATTTGATTGGAGTACCTTATGGCTAACAAAAAGAACAAAAAACAAAACCTTGGACCAAAACGTAAACGGATGACCCGAACCTCTCGTTTAGCTAGTGCGAAAGAATGGATAAAAATATACGAAGGAAAAAACATCATCAAAGGCTACGCAAACTGGTACGGAGTAGATCAAATTTGTGCCATGACCGAGCTTGAAATGCTAGGGCAGCCCATTTCAGAAACCACAAAAGCAAAAACAAAAAAGTCAGTCCAAGACCGAATCAACCAGAAAAGACGGCAACAAGAAAAAAGA
>CALCRD010000116.1 GCA_937894355.1 uncultured Bacillus sp. | reverse complement strand
CTTCTTTTAACTTTTAATTTATTTAGTTGGTGCAGGGATGATAACATCTGCAACATGGTAAGGATCTTGGATGTTAGGAACATAAGCCCAAAAACTGTATGTTTGTCCAATATCCGCTACAGGAATACACTTAATAGCTACAAATGGATTTTGAACAGTTGAATTAGGATTACCAGTATCAGAAACTGTAGAAGTAACGTCAGCAATACATACTCCTTGTCCGGAAGGCTTTGTTAACACAATTGAAGTGTAATAAGTGGTTAACACAGGATTCTCAAACCCATCGATTTTAAATTCCACGTTCAATTTTTGCGGATCATTGCTTGTATTTGTTCTAAAATCAAGAACCTCCAATTTATTGGACATAACATCTTCACCAGATTTATAATACATCCCATTAGCCGCTTGAGCAGTACCATAAATTTTTCCGTTAGCGATTGCCATAGATTCTTGAGAACCTAAAGTGAATCCAGAATCAACTCTGCGAGCATTTCCAGATGCAGGAGCATTTACAGTGCAAAGGATATTTGCAGGTGGAGTAGATTGTCCTTGAGTTGCAATCGGATCGGCTGACCAAATCACCCGAATGTAATTGCTTGTGTTAAAATTAGCTCCTAATTCGTGAATAGAAACATTTACATCTCGAGGTGCTACTGTGTCTCTAATTGCGATTGTGTATGCCATTATAAATTCCTCCCAATTTTTAAATAAAAACGAGCAACAGATGAACTGCTGCCCGTTTCTTTTAACTTACTCCAATCATAAAATCAATTTTTATTGAATCACACAAGAACCTGCTCTCCAGAATTTCCCGTCACCAGGTGTTTGCACTGTACAATACACAGTTCTTCCAATGTCGCTTTCTTCAATTTCTGCTGAAATAGCACAATATGCACTGTTCGGATTGGTTGGTTCAGGATAATTTTGTAGAGCATCGTTCCCGGCAATAATTTGACTTGGTGGATTTATTCCTCCTTGTACAGCTTCATCAAAAGACCACATTACTTGAATGTAACTGGATAATTTAAACGCAGAAGATAATCCGTCTACAGATAAATCAACATACAATCCGGTTGGTAGTTCTTTTAAAACACCTGATACTGATAAAGGCCAAGAGAAACTATCTTGCCCAGCTGAATAATACAAACCATTAGCTACTTGAGCAGTCCCGTAAATGTAAGTATCAAGACCTTCTACATAAGGAAGATAAAGTTGATAACTAACAGTGCGGTCTTTTCCGCTATCAGGTGCACCAATTTCCCCGACAATTCCCTCAGGCGGAGTAGATTGCCCTTGAACAGCGATAGGAGACGTTGACCAAACAACCCGTTTGTAATGACTTTTGTTAAAATCGTTTCCTAATTCTTTGATGAAAACATCTGCAGTTCGTTGATACTCTGCACTGTAAAGAGCGATAGTATAAGCCATGATAAAATTCCCCCTAAATAAGTTTAGTTTTGTTTACTTTTTTGATAAGCCGCTTCTACAGCTGCTTGTACATCTTGTGTGCTTAAATTAAGGCCATAATGGTTAGCTGAATCCAAGACATGTTGAACTGCCAAAGAAAACTTCTCCTGGCCGTTAGATTCCTTCCATTGCTTTCCAATATAAACCACAGCATCTTTTGCGATTGAATCTAGCAGCTGGCGTTGTGATTCAGTAAGCTTGCTATCCAATACATCTTTGTACTTTTGCACCAGTTTACGGCCATAAAAAAGACCGACGAGTACGCCGGCATAAATGATGTCGATAATGATTTGATTTATGGTTTGCAACACTTCTTGCGAAATATCCATCCTTACTCACCCCCTTTCAAGAGATTAAAAATTCTCGTCAATACTACCGCCAATTCAGCCCTTGTAAGCGAACGATCTGGATAGAAGTTCCCGTCATCAAAACCTTGCATTAACCCTTCCTGGATTACATGAGTGATTTCTTTTTCCGCCCAATGGCCAGCATAGTCTTTTTTCTTCACTTTAAATTCCACCACCTTCTTATGGATTGCTAAAATATCCTGGCCATAATTAGTACCAGGAACCGCCCATTTGCCATTGAGTGATTCCCATGTTGGTGCTGACCCCCGGGAAACAAGATGGAAACGGGGGTCAACAACCTTTTCTCCGGCCGGAACATCTTTGGTAGAGCAATAAGCAAATAAATGCTGAATATGTGCAGTAACCCCTTCCTTCATAGAAACAAAAGAAGCACCAGGATTACCATTCCCTGTTGCTCCGATTCCAGCCATATTGTTTTGTTCCCTTCTTACATCTCCACCAAATCGGAAATACCCCGTCTCTTTAAGCATTTGTACGAAAGCAATATCCCCCTTAATCCCATATCTCTCCCCTATTTTTAGATACAAAGATGGGAGTTGCTCAGGAAAATCCTCATTAATACTTTTGGCATACCCAAGAAGTTGTTCTATCGTCGCTGTGGCTTTTCCTAGAATAGGTGTACCTACAAGCTCAGGTTTTGGCATTATATTCGGTTTTGCAACAAAATCCCAACCGCCATCATTACGTTGTTTTGCTTCTTTCATACCAGGTATTTTATTCCACCTTAAGTAACTATTATTCTTATAAACTACTCCAGGTACTTCTTGACCTGCTACCAAAAACGTTACGCTATCTTCCTTAAAAACATAGGAAAAATCTATATTTTCGTTATACCCCAGTGTGTTTAGAACAAACCAAATTAAGTGAGTATTTTCTCCAACCACAATCGCTTTAATAGCTTGTCCGTTTATAGTAGCAGAGATTTCTTTAATTACTCTGGCAGTGGATTCCTCCAAATAAGGAATCTTAAGCCATTCACAAATACCTCTGGCTATTGCCTCTGCAATCTTATTTTGAAAGTTATCACTAGAAATGAACTTAGCATCCCGAACATTATCAATAAAACCAATCTCTAAGAGAACCGCAGGCATTTTTGTTCCACGCAGTACAGCAAAATCAGCTTGTTTAATTCCTCGATTAATCATCCCATAAGTCGAAAAGACAGCCTCCACCTGTCGATGAATGAGATTCTGCAAGCTAACTGTAGTAGGCTCATTTGTAAGGTATCGATAACTTTCATACCCAGAACCACCCCCAGCGTTAATATGGAGTGATACATAAGCATCAACACGTTTCTCATTTGCTAATTTACAACGATAAGCTAATTCAAAATTCTTGTCTTTTGTAGCAGTTTTATATTGTTCTCTAGTATAAAAAACAGCCACCCCGCATTGTTCAAGGATGGCTCCTGTTTTTGTAGCTATGTTCCAGGTTAAGTCAGCTTCCTTTAACCCGTTTCCAATAGCACCTGGATCAAAATCTCCGTGACCAGGATCTAACATAACCTTTTTCATTTCTACCACCCTTTTTTATGGAGTAGGATTCTTCTTCGCTTATTCCTCAGATCGGCTTCGTATCTGAATTAATGCTTTTTTTAAAGGTTTTGGTACAGGTACACCAATTCGGGCCATATTCTCAACAAGTGATAACCCTTCATTTGCAATGTAAAAGAAGATGGTAAGGTTTTTAAAAAAATCTGGTGCATTTAATGCCTGGTCAACTTTATGGGCAACAGCAACTAACAGGAAAATAAAAATTTTGCGGGCAATCCCTTTAAAACCAATTGTACTAGATAATTTTTTTTCAATTGATCCAGCAATAAATCCACTTACATAGTCCAAAATAACCATGAAAAGCAAGACATCTAACAGGACTGACCATCCTCCAAAAAAATAGGTTATATAACTTCCGATAAATCCAATGCCAAACTTCATTATAATTTCCTTCAAATTCATCATCACCCCCTTTCATGGAAAAATCCCAACAAAAAAAGCCCTAGAAAAGGACTTATACTTTGGGATTTTTAATTTGTGTTTAAATATTAACTTTTAATAAAACGAGGTGGGTAACATTTAATCTTTCTGTTATGACTTTATTGTACAGGTTACAAACTATAAGTCGCAATTTTTCTGTAAATCCTGCAAATCCTGCATTTTCATGCACACTCCATAAATTTATGTACGATATTGTCTCGGATTTGATAAATAAGACGTTCACTCAATCCCAAGTGTCGAGCTGTAGCTGCAATTGAAAGACCATCCAGTAAACATTCCAATACTGTTAGCTCCCTTTCATCCGTAATTTGATTTAACTTTTGTTGTATAAACAGTACTTTATTTTCTAATCGAATCATACGTTTTGATTTTAGTTCTCTACGAGAAACTTCCATATAAACAGGATCACTAATCTTATTTTTTGATTTTGGAAGAGTAGATTCAATACCATATCGCGAAGTCGTATTTTCATTAATATGAATAAATTCTTTTAATCTTGCAATTTCATTAATCATCCAATGATAATCACGAATAATCTTCTCAATTTCCTTTTTAGTCATTTTATCCTCTCCTCATTTTTCGCTTTCTCTAAATTTTTTAAGTATGATTTAATAAACAGCAAATAATCCCATACAAAAACCAAAAGTAGCTTATCCATAAAAATGAATAATTACTTGAATTCTCCTACTGTAGTTACCGTAAAAAATAAAAAGGATACCAACAAAGAAACGGTTTATCCGTTCCTTTGTTGGTATCCTCACGCTTTCGGTCTTGGACTATTTACATTATTAATTTTCAACAATGTATATTATTTCTAAAATAGCTCATCATCTTTAAAGCTTACTCTAAAAGCTTTTCCCTTAGTTGTCTCTATTATAGTTGTACCATGATGTACTGCTTCGACTACACCAGCTTTACCTTGTCCTCCATCTAAAATGATAACCATTACTTTTCCAGGAACAACTTTTTGATTGATACTCAATGTATTCTGATCTATCTTAATCTCTTTTATTTTTTTGTTAATCATTGCTGACCACCCCATATTAACACCAGTTTCATTTAATCTCTTATAGTGAACCTAAATAAATCTATTTTAAATCCCTCTATTTTGTACAAGAATATTATACATCAATTTCATTATAAGTATAATATTCTTGTTTGTAAAGAAGAAAGTGCAGGCATGTTATACATTCTTTTATATTTTAAATGTTTGTAGTACAATACATTTGTATAATTTCACAGAAAGGAGGAACTTATGTCTTTTCAAGGGAAAAAATTAAAACAATTACGTCTAAAAAATGGATATACGATGGAGAGCTTAGCTAAGATAGTTAATACTACAAAAGGCACGATTAGTAATTATGAAAATGAACATAGTTCTCCTTCGCACGAAATGATTGTTATTTTATCTGATGTTTTAAATACCTCTGCTGATTTTCTTTTAGGACGGACAGAAGACCCATCACCACCAAAATTAAAGAATGAAACAAATAAATCTAACTTAAATGAAGTTCGTCAAAGAATAAAAAATCACAATATTAACATTGCAATGTATGATGGATTTGAGATTGAAAGGTTTGAAAAATTAACTCAAGAACAACAAAAATTTATTATTGATACTTTTAATAAATCAATTGATATTTTTTTGAAAGAAAAGGAGAAAAACGGGAAACAAAAATAACCCTGATACGTATTACTAGTATCAGGGTTATTTTTTCAAATTAGTACAAAAACTGTATATTGTTATGTTATTATTTCTTATACTATTTTTAACTAATTTCGATTCAAATATATAATAATGAGGTGAAAAAATGCTGAAAATGTATAAACCAGGACCTCTTGATATATTCATTGAAAATACTTACCGAGAAAAGGGAATTATATTTCCTTCTGATTTAACTGTTAAAAACCTTGCAGAGAAATTTAATATTGTGTTGATTACAGAACATCCTTTTTCTCTTTCGATTTGGGATAATGAATTTAGTGTTATTTTTTTAGAGGAGAAACTTACAGAATTAGAAATTAAGATAAGGCTCATGCATGAACTTGGACATGTGTTACGGCATAACTTTTCTGAGCTGGATATGCCAAATATGTGGAATAACTATTATGAATTGGATGCAGAACGTTTTGCTCTCGCTTGTGCAATTCCTTATTATATGTTACGTTATCTCGAACCAAATGAATTAATGTATCCCCAAAAAATAGCAGAAATATTCAATATACCATTGGAAAGTGTTATAAAAAGAATCCAAATTATTTTAAATCACGTCAATTTACCTAGCTTTTCACAAACTATCCAAAATAGTAAAATGAAATTATCTAAAATAAATAGAAGAATTACTTAACTTCAATACAACAGAAGTACGTAAGAAAAGAGTAAAAACTATGCCCTATTAGTTATTTACAAACATGGCAAATCCAGATATAGATAATCATTTTCTTCTTTCAAGGTTTTTACTGCCTACTTTACCACTTAATTATTAATTTTTGCATCTCTCCAGGGAATTAAAATAATTTCATTTTCTTGAATTGCAAAACCTAAGAAACTATGTTGAACTTTTTTATAAACGAACAAATCGTATTTTAAAGCCACATTTAATACTCCTTTATATCGTTCCTTACAATTTCTATAGCCTGGTTAATTAAACTGGCCAGATGGTCGTTAATTTTTATTTCTTCATATATGAATCAATTTCTGATTAGAATATTCCTTATAAAGTCAATCTATAACAGTAAAATTTAAAATATATGAAACAAAAGAATATCATATTCAGTATTTATTTTTTATAAGATACATTTTAAACTATGGGTAAATAAGATTAGCGGGGGAATCAATGTGAAAAAGAAGTGGACGATTATCAGTATTATTGTTGGGTTACTTGTAATGTCGGTTGGCGTTTTTGTGGCTGTTGCGAAGAGTAATGCGAACGACATTAATCAAGGAGTTGTTCAACAAAAGTTAATTGTTAATCCAGAAGTAAAATCGATTATTGATGGAAAGCATA
>CALCRD010000115.1 GCA_937894355.1 uncultured Bacillus sp. | reverse complement strand
CAATAAGAGATACAATGCCGTTACCTCATAAGAAAATTTCATTAAATCTAAACTTCCTTCTAATTGGTGGACAACTTTTCTTTTTAATTGGTTCCTACATGAAGAAATTAAAGCTAATTTATATATAATGTTTACGGGGTCCATTATTATCTGGATAGGTTTAATAGTTCTACCGCCCATCCTTTAACTTATTAATAATATTTGTTG
Source organism: uncultured Bacillus sp. (assembly GCA_937894355.1). Taxonomy (GTDB): domain Bacteria; phylum Bacillota; class Bacilli; order Bacillales; family Cytobacillaceae; genus Bacillus_BU. The sequence goes on along the minus strand of CALCRD010000115.1, from coordinate 3,362 downwards.
TTTCTAATATTAGGTGCTCTATTCTATCAAAGCCTAATTTTACTATTCCGCAAAACGGGCGCATTTCCAGTGTATGAATTTGCGCTTTATTACATGAAAGGACGCAATTCCGCTGTAGAATTGCGCTCATTCTTTTTGTTATGGTCCAGATCGCTGGGGAACTCATTCATGTAGTGCATACGTGCTAATAAATCCTGACCATCTAAGGTTCCAAGTTTACGCTCAGAGTAGGAAAATCCTGAAACCAAGCTATTTTCATTGGAGTTTAAGTATCCACCACCAGTCATTGCTATCACGTTGACCGAAGCCTGTTACCTCCTGTTGTCCAGCGGTCCATTTTGAATGACTGTATCCACTGTGGGAGTGGAGCGTATGGTTGGTGTTCAGGTGGACAAGTCGGACTCGCCGCTGTGCCTCCCATGGACCGCCACCTTCGACCTCGACCCGCCAATTATCGTTGTCGTCTCCCTGCCCTTTATTGCCAAAGCAGGTCACCTCCTGCTGGCCAGTGACAGGTGAAGGGTGTCCGTTGTGGCTGTGCAGATTACGTCCCGTGAGAAAGTGCTCGAGCCTAATCACATCTCCATGTTTGACTACTTCATTATACTTGTGGTTTGCCTTCGAACCATTTGGCCCCTTAATCCTCCACCAGTCATTGTCATCGGACCCTTTGAAGCAGGTTACCTGCTGCTGACCTGAACTGCGGCCGTGGCCATAGTTTAGTGCATGTGAATGGAGTGTAAGCCCCGTCCAAAGATGACTTATTTTAAGGAGTTTGCCGTATTGGACCGTATCATTTGACGCAGGTGGATTCGTGAGCACTGGCGGAGTCTTCTGAGTATAGTCGACAACGAAAAAGCCCCGCCAACGATTGTTGTGCCTGTTCGTTGCGTCAAAGTGATTGTTGCCTGGTTCAGAGGACAAAACCACCTCTGTATTTATAGTGTTGTTATCGTACACAAACACTTTCATAATGTTAGCTTTCGGATGCCATTCATACCCATAGGCCAAAACCTGGTGATTCTCCGAGCCAATCTTCCCGAGGTTGGTTGCATCTATCAGCCCAAGTACTACCGGCTTGCCGGAGTTGATGCGAGCCCGTAGCTTCGGAAATTCATCTTCTTTCGTCCAGCGAGTGACTCCCTTTCCTCCTAGAAGGGTATAATGATCGGACGCAATTGACCATGTAGCATACTTGCTCGAAGAAGGTACAAGGAAGCTGTCTTTAAGCCGATCGTAAATGTAATCCGCAAGCCAGTGCCCATCAGGGGGAACCTCTGCGTTGAATAGACTCTTGGTGTTGAATTTCGGAACCGGAATGCCTTTAAGGAAGTAGTCGAGCGCTGCAAAAGCCATCCCACCACACCGTCCTTTAGTTCTCACCTTCCCATAGCCTGGAATATTAATCACATTAACGAATTTGTTTGGAAACGAAAACCCGTGAACAGCTGGGTCAAAATCTAGCTTTCGATAATGGCGCTGCGTTCCTGATGCCCAGATAGCTACTCTTCGGTTGTTGTATACAACCGCGTTCCCATCGTCCTGAAGGATAAGGTATGCTCCCTCGTTTCCTTCGGCACCAGCAGACCAAATCACCTCGCCATTCGCCTTGTATATGGAAAGTTTGCCATTATCCTGCATGACAGCTTTCACGCCACCTTTACCGTTGGTGCCAGATGCCCATGCCGGAATGTGTTTGCCTTGATGCACTTCGTAGAGTACGAAATTTCCATCGCCCTGCATGATTAAGAATGCTCGCCCTTCGTTCGCAGTGATTCTCTGGTTTGCTAGGAGTTCCTGCCCTGGTAGAAGTTGATTAGTCATCTTATAAACACTCCATCCCAAAATATATTGGTATAATTTTACCCTATTACCGTTTATTCCCTTGTTTATGAATTCGACAAAAGTTGGGCTAATTCCTTGTAAATATTGGGATGTCACCAAGTCTTCACATTTAATAATCCCTAGAGGAGGGTGCTTAAACATGAAAAAACATACTCGGTTTGGTAAGGTAATCTTCTGGCTAGGTTTTCCTTTTTTTATGTTAGGAATAACATTTAATAAGACTTTAGGAGCAATAGTTGATAGTCAAGAAGTCTTCTCTATTTTTTCTATACCTTCAATCATAATCGGGATAATACTAATCGTTATTTCTAACTTCTTTAAAAACAAGAATGTTTAGTGGCCTTCTGAAATTAATATTCAATACAATCAGGCGCATTTCCAAATGCTATAGAAATGCGCCCGATTCTAGATGATTGAAGTATTCAATTGCCTTTTTTGTGGTATGGATCACCATAATCTCTCTCAAAAAAATCTAATTAGAGTAGAAAGTCTTGTCCTTAATTCATTAGCTGAAGAAAAATAAGCGGAGTTTTTCCGGTTATATTCAGAATGGAGCTCGATTCTGGGTAAATAAGCGGAGTTTTCCCGGTTATCTAAAGAAAAGGCCTCCTTTTTCACGGTTTTTTATCCAATAGGCGGAATTACTCCGTCTGTTTAGGCTGGTTTTGATGATTTTCACGAATTAAGCGGAATTTTTCCGTTTATTTTTCAGAGTGAGTGTTTGTTCTGATTAATCATCCAACATAAAAGAGCGGATTACCAGGATTCCAGAAAAATCCCCTCCAGTAAATGGCCCAATAGCGCACCAAAAAAAGTTAGCCCAGTAATGAGCTAACTTAACAGTGAGTAACTTAAAAGAACATTAAATAAATAATACCTACTAATATAAATCCCCCACAAAGCACAAATAAAATTTTTGCCAACCTCTCCATGAAAAACCTCTCCTTATGGAATACTCGCCCCAATTACATAGGATAATCCGATTGAAATAACCATTGAAATAAAGCCAACTGCTCGGTTATCATTTTGAATTTCAGTATCTATTTTAAACTTAGGAGTTAAAAACTCAAAGATAAAATATCCAACCAACAACAGGGAAAATCCAAAAACACCCCAGCTAATCATCGTAATAAGCGAATCATTATGGGAAATTGAATGGCGAAATATATTGGCGATACCAAATATCTTTCCACCTGTTGCCATTGCCACGGAGATATTTCCCTTTTTTATTTCATCCCAATTTTTATATTTAGTAACAAGCTCGAAGACTGCTAAAAAGACAACTAAACATAGGATCACTACACTGTAATAGGCAGCTGTTTGAACAAATTCATTTTCCCAAAAATGGCTCATACCTATTTCACCCCAACATTATTTAAATTCGACGATTGTGACTCCGGTACCACCCTCACCAGCATCTCCTAATCGAATCTTTTTAACAGAGCGGTGGTTTTTTAGGTACTCTTGAACCCCTTGTCTTAATGCACCCGTCCCTTTACCGTGAATAATTGAAACTC
>CALCRD010000114.1 GCA_937894355.1 uncultured Bacillus sp. | reverse complement strand
CGTATTCACTGTTACAATATTTTTAAGGACTTCTATAGTATATGGAGTTGAAAAATATGACAAAACAACTTGTAAAAGATCAATTAGATAGGCCGCTACGTGATATACGAATTTCTGTTATTGACCGCTGTAATTTTCGTTGCCAATATTGCATGCCAGCAGAACTGTTCGGCCCTGATTTTGCCTTTTTACCAAAATCTGAATTGCTGAGCTACGAGGAAATCCATCGTATTGCTAGCACATTTATACAATTAGGTGTTGAGAAAATTCGCTTAACTGGAGGGGAACCGCTCCTTAGGAAGGATTTACCTGTCCTGGTTAAAATGCTTTCAAATATTTCTGGTCTTAAGGACATTGCATTAACTACAAATGGAGTCCACTTACCAAAGTATGCTGTTCAGCTGAAAGAAGCTGGACTTAAAAGGGTTAATGTCAGTTTAGATAGTTTGAATGATGAACTATTTGGTGAGATTAATGGCAGAAATGTAGGCGTCGGCCCTGTCCTTAAAGGGATAGAGGCAGCCAAAAGTGCAGGCCTTGGTGTTAAAATTAATATGGTAGTTAAAAAAGGGCTTAATGATTCTGAAATTATTCCAATGGCGACCTACTGTAAAGAGAAAGATCTAGAATTAAGATTTATTGAATTTATGGATGTCGGTTGTACAAATGGTTGGAAAATGGACGATGTTGTTACCAAGAAACAAATATACGAATTGTTAAAAGAGCATTTTGAGTTTGAGCCCATGGATGCTGCCTACTATGGAGAGGTCGCCAAGCGGTATCGTTATAAAGGGACCAATACCGATGTTGGTTTTATTACCTCGGTCTCAGAATCATTCTGTTCAACCTGTACTCGAGCAAGATTGTCAGCAAATGGACAAATGTTCACTTGTCTGTTTAATGGTAATGGCCACGATATTAAAAACTTCATAAGAAGTGGCGTAAGTGATGAAGAACTGGCTAATAGAATTAAGGGAATTTGGAATCAGCGTACCGATCGCTATTCCGATGAACGGACCGAAGAAACAAGAAAGAATCGCAAAAAAATCGAGATGTCCTATATCGGAGGTTAAATAAGAAAAGCGGAAGTTCACTAGACGCTAGGCGCTGGAGCTAGACACTAATCTAGTTTTAAAAGTTTATACTTAAATGATAAAAAAGGCTGCGATTGGCAGCCTTTTTACAATACTTTTAGCTATTTAAATAGCGCGGGAAGAGAATATTGTTTTCTAAATGAACGTGCATGAAGGTTTCGCCTTCAAGTGTTTCTAGTCGTTTGAAAACTAGTTGATAGGTGCCGCAGCCATCTTGTGGGATAGTGAAATCGGATGTGATTTCACGTAATTCTCGTAAAATCTCGCCAGCATGATCATGTTCTTTCTCGAGTTCAACAATTTCCTTGATCATTTCTTGGCGTTTCTCAGCAGTTGCCTCATCAAGCTGTAACAGCATTGGGAAAACTTTTGCTTCTTCTTTGGCCGTATGCTCTAATAATTCTTTTTTAAGCTCAAAAAACAGCTCATTTACTCGCAGTAACTCCGGGTGTGAATCACCGTGTACTTTGGTAATCTTTGTCACGTAGGGGCTTAAATTTTTAAGCTCTTCTTCTAATGGACGATGATACTGTTCGATGACATGATCAATAATGGCACTAGAATCACTATTCGTCCATACGGCTATATCAATTTTTTCGCCAGTGCTTTTTTGTTGAATTTCGGCTATTTCGTCCATTAATGTAGCGATATTTACGTTTAATTCTGCTGCTGCATCACCGACAGGGCGATTTCCACCGCAACAAAAATCAATTCGATATCGTTTGAAAATATCACTTGTTTTTGGAAGTTCGTTTACTATATCTCTAATTAATGAAGTTTCTGTATATGGTGTAGTCATTTGTGTTAATTCCTCCTTGTTTGAATCAAGAGTTTTTAGTGTCCCTTATAGCATAAAAGAAATTCATTTAGCACATGGTGACTTTAATCACACTTGTTTGTTTTTTTTGTATATTATTAAATTAGTACATAATAGAAAAACATGATAATTAATAAAAGTCCTTCCTAAAGGAAGGTTTACTTATATTTTGGGAGTTGAAAATGAATGTTAGATAGAAGAATACCGATTCCGATTTCGGAAGCTGTTAATGAAGTTATGAAGTATAAAATGGAAGGACAAACGGAGTATGTCTCCATTTTCGAAAGCCATAACCGTTATTTATCTGAGGATTTAGTTGCGACAAGTGATGTTCCTCATTTTGATAAAGCTCCATATGATGGTTTCGCTATCCGTTCGCAGGATTCCACACAAGCTTCCTTATTAACACCAGTTGAATTTGAAGTAGTTGATCATATTGGCGCCGGAATGATTACAACTAAGAAAGTAGGGCCATTTCAAGCGGTAAGAATTATGACGGGTGCGCAAATGCCTGAAGATTGTGATGCAGTGGTGATGCTAGAACTTGCTAATGATGCTGAACGCCAGGAAAAGAAATATATGTCAATTAAACGTTCTTATAAAAAAGGCGATAATGTTTCCTTTCAAGGTGAGGATGCTAAAAAAGGTGAAGTTCTGGTGAAAAAAGGGACACGTATTAACCCAGGGATTCAAGCAATGCTAGCAACCTTTGGTTACGATAAAGTTCCCGTTGCCAAAAAGCCGGTTGTCGGTTTATTTTGCACAGGTACAGAGCTGCTAGAAGTTGATGAGCCACTCTCTCCTGGTAAAATTCGCAACAGTAATTCATATATGATTTCTGCGCAAATTGATCGTGCTGGTGCAGAGGTTCATTATTTTGGAAAACTCCCTGATGATTTTGATACGTGTTTTAATGCGGTTGCAGATTGCCTCCATAAAGTTGATTTATTAATGACCACTGGTGGAGTTTCAGTTGGGGATTTTGATTTTATGCCAGCAATCTATGAGAAATTGGGAGCTGATGTGCTTTTTAATAAAGTTGCCATGAGGCCGGGAAGTGTTACAACTGTGGCTCAATATAATGGTAAGTTGTTATTTGGCCTTTCGGGTAATCCGTCGGCATGTTATGTGGGATTTGAGCTGTTTGGACGCCCGATCATTCGAACAATGCTTTTTTCGGAAATGCCCCATCTTCGCAAAGAAAAGGCGATTTTGGATGCGGCTTTTCCTAAGGCAAATCCCTTTACACGGTTTGTAAGAAGTTCTTTAACCGTTAAAAATGGCGGTTTGTCTGTAACGCCAAGCGGTCAGGATAAATCCAATATTGTGATGAGTTTAGCTGGTGCAAATTCATTAATGATTTTGCCTGGAGGGACAAGGGGCTTCCAAGCAGGAACAGAAGTGGAGGTTCTATTGCTTGAAGACAGCATCGGAAGTAAATGGCCTTGGTAGACCTAAACCGGTTGCTTTTCAAATTGTTGGATATAAAAATAGTGGGAAAACAACGCTTGTGTCAAAGTTGGTTAACAAACTGAAAGTTGATGATTGGTCGGTAATAACCGTCAAACATCATGGACATGGTGGACAGCC
>CALCRD010000113.1 GCA_937894355.1 uncultured Bacillus sp. | reverse complement strand
GTTAAAATCGGGTTTAAGATTTTAACAACAAACTTTACGAAAACAGCCTTTTTTATCACTAACTAAATGAATAAATGAGAAAGTGGACAAAAGTGGACAATTCGAGACAATTGTCCACTTTTGTTTTTTAAAAAAAATAGGCTGTGTTAAACTTGGCTGTTGATTTCCGCTCCAGGCACTTCGCTTTCCGCGGGCGGTAGCGGGGAGCCTCCTAGGCGCTTTGCGCCTTTGGAGTCTCCCCTGCCCCGTACTCCCGCAGGAGTCTTCGTGCCTTCCGCTCCAATCAACTAAGTTCGAAAAATCAACATTGAACATTAACACAACCAAAAAATAAAACTCTAGCACGATCACTCCTGTGTTTTGGCATGAAACTTGCATGTTACTAATAGGAGGGAAACAATCATGCTTTTTTTTCATCTAATCAATTCGTAAGGGGGATTTAATGGTGAAAACAGCTGTTGAAATGAAAACGCATTTAACTAGGGAAAAAACGGAATGGATGTTAAGGAAAATGCTGGAGATTCGTCGGTTTGAGGACAAGGTTCATGATTTGTTTGCCCAAGGGAAGTTACCGGGATTTGTTCATTTATATGCCGGGGAGGAAGCAGTTGCCGTTGGTTTATGTGCTCATTTAACTGATTCTGATGCCATTACAAGTACTCATCGTGGACATGGTCATTGTATCGCTAAGGGCTGTGATTTAAATGGTATGATGGCTGAAATTTTTGGGAAATCAACTGGTTTATGTAAGGGGAAAGGTGGCTCCATGCATATAGCTGACTTGGATCGAAGAATGCTAGGAGCAAACGGAATTGTAGGTGGTGGTTACCCACTGGCTTGTGGTGCTGCGTTGACTGCTAAGTATAACAATACTGGTGATGTTGCTGTCTGTTTCTTTGGTGATGGTGCGAATAACCAAGGTACATTCCACGAAGGAATTAATTTAGCCGCTATATGGAATCTTCCAGTTATATTTGTGGCTGAAAATAATGGCTATGCGGAAGCGACACCATTTTCTTATGCTTCAAGTTGTAAATCGATTGTAGACCGAGCTATTTCTTACAATATTCCGGGAATTAGAGTCGATGGTAAAGATGTTGTAGCCGTATATGAAGCAGCTAAGACGGCAATTGAAAGAGCACGGCGAGGAGAAGGCCCTATGTTAATTGAATGCGTTACCTACCGTAATTACGGTCACTTTGAAGGGGACGCCCAAACCTATAAAACTGAGGAAGAAAGACGTATGCATCTCAATGAAAAAGATGCAATTCGGATATTTAAAAACTATATCTTAGAAAATCAGATCATGGCTGAAACTGAAATAGCTGATTTAGAACTATTTGTTAGAAATGAGGTAGATTTCTCGGTTAAATGTGCCGAAGAAAGCTCTAATCCTGATGCATCAGAGCTATTAACGGATGTATACGTCTCATATTAATTCAAGGAGGAAATCGATGATGGAAAGAATAATTAGCTTTTCCGATGCGGTTAATGAAGCGATGAGACTAGCAATGCAAAGAGATAAAAATGTGATTTTAATGGGAGAAGATATTGCTGGAGGTGCAACGCTTCCCCATTTAACAGATAGTGAAGCTTGGGGTGGATGTTTGGGTGTAACCAAGGGACTTGTGCAGGAATTTGGACGCGAACGGGTGCTTGATACGCCAATTACTGAAGCTGGTTTTATTGGAGCAGCTATGGGTGCGGCGGCAACAGGCTTACGTCCAATTGCCGAATTAATGTTCAATGATTTTATTGGAACTTGTTTAGACCAAGTGATGAACCAAGGAGCAAAATTCCGCTATATGTTTGGCGGAAAAGCAAAGGTACCTGTTACCATCAGAACTGCTCACGGAGCAGGATTTCGGGCGGCGGCCCAGCATTCTCAAAGCTTATATGGAATGGTAGCTAGCATTCCAGGGTTGAAAGTGGTGGTTCCTTCTAATCCTTACGACGCAAAAGGCTTGTTGCTATCCGCTATTGAGGATGATGACCCTGTTTTCTTTTTTGAAGATAAGACTTTATATACGATGAAAGGGAATGTTCCTGAAGGATATTACACAATTCCTTTAGGAAAAGCAGAGGTGAAGCGGAATGGTTCAGATGTTACCATTGTTGCTATTGGTAAACAAGTCCATACAGCTATGGAGGCAGCTGAGATCCTAGCTAAAAAGGGAATTCAAGCGGAAATTGTTGACCCACGAAGCATCTCTCCTTTAGATGAAGATATGATTCTAAGGTCCGTTGAGAAAACTAATCGACTTGTAATCGTAGATGAAGCAAATCCTCGTTGTAGTGTTGCTACCGATATTGCAGCACTTGTTGCGGATAAAGGCTTTGATTTTTTAGATGCACCAATAAAAAGAGTAACAGCACCACATACACCAGTGCCATTTTCAGCTGTTTTGGAAGATTTATATTTACCTAGTCCAGAAAAGATAGTTCAAGCAGTCTATGAAATGATAGGAGAACCAGTTCTTGCATAAAGGCTCTTTTCTCAAACATTGTTGCTTTTTAAGATGAGAATGAAGAGATTTGACGTAAAACAGCAAACATTTATAAGACAAGAGCTTGCAAATTTGCTTTCAAGCTACAAAATGGCTGATATCGAGTTAAAATCGGGTTTAGGATTTTAATCGAGTTAAAATCGGGTTTAGGATTTTAACAACAAACTTTACGAAAACAGCCTGCATAAAGGAAAGGGGATACACCTATGGCAACGGAAGTCGTCATGCCCAAGTTAGGAATGTCCATGAAGGAAGGGGTTGTAACAACCTGGTATAAGCATGCTGGTGATGCTATTAAAAAGGGTGATGTGATAGCAAGCATCAATTCTGAAAAAATTGAAATGGAAATTGAAGCCCCCGCTGATGGTGAGTTATTGAAAATCACCGTAGCGGAAAACCAAGGGGTACCACCGGGAACGGTGATTTGTTTTATTGGAAAATCAAGCGAATTAATCGAAGGAAGTACTCCACCTGATGCTGTGCAGCATGGAAAGAAAGATGGCAAGCTTATAGCTCCAAAAGAGATTTCAGCCACTAACGAGAATCTGAAAAACACTAAAGCGATTAAGATTACTCCAGTTGCTAAAAAAATGGCCCAAGCAGCGGGAATAGACATTAACAAAATTGTTGGTAACGGTCCGCTAGGGAGAATTACTAAGGAAGATGTGGAAAGAGTTCTAAATAAAGAAGCGGCCATTGTTTCATCAGCCAATAAAAATAGGTCTGTCACTGAATTTCCTGTTCCAAAAATTATCGAAAAAAGGGATGAGGAATGTTTTTTCCCTTTTCAGGAAACGGATTTAGCTCCAAAACCACCATTAGTAGAACACGCTGTAGACAATAAGATATCAGAATCGTCTGCCCTAGGATTAACTGCTCAGGATCGGGTGATTCCGGTTACAGGAATGAGAAAATTAATTTCTGACCGACTTCATCAAAGTATTCAAAATACCGCTCAATTAACGCTTTTTGCAAAAGTAGATATAACAGAATTAAATGGACTTCGGCAGCAATTAGCGCCCGTGGTGAATGAAGTATTCTCTGGAAAATTAACCATCACTGACTTCATTGCCAGGGCAGTGGTGTTATCATTGATGAAACATCCGGAAATGAACAGTGCCCTAATCAATACCGAGATCCATTTGTATCACCACGTCCATCTAGGTGTTGCTGTTTCTTTGGAGAAGGGTTTGGTCGTGCCAGTCATTCGAAATGCCGAGGCTGTTCCAATCAGGACTATGTCTGAAATGCTTAAATCTTTAACCAACCGAGCAAGAAACGGGGAATTAGCAAATGAAGAAATGCAAGGCTCAACTTTTACGATTACCAATCTTGGTCGATCAGGAGTCGAATACTTCACGCCAATTCTGAATTCGCCAGAAACAGGAATCCTCGGTATTGGGTCGGCTTTTGATGAGCCAACTTATATAGGAGAAGACCTAAAACGACGAAGCTTTTTACCGCTGAGCCTAACGTTTGATCATCGAGTTCTTGATGGTGCTCCTGCTGCAGCTTTCCTTCATTCTGTTAAAGACTATTTAGAAAAACCATTATTACTTCTTTTATAGTTGGGAGATGAGGGAATGGAAACGATTGCCGTAATCGGTGGTGGCCCGGCGGGGTATGTAGCGGCAATTAAGGCTGCCCAAAACGGAAAGCATGTTATATTAATCGAAGAACATGAAATTGGGGGAATTTGCTTAAACGAAGGTTGTATTCCGACCAAAGCACTATTGAAAACCGCTGACACCCTTCAGTCTATTAAAAAGGCTGCCTATTTTGGTGTCGAGGTTGATGAAGATTCACTCCAGATTAATTGGGAAAAAACTCAGGATTTAAAAAACACCATTGTTAATAGTTTAGTTAAAGGTGTTTCTTATTTAATGGAACAAAATAAAATCCAAGTTCACAAAGGGAAAGCTTCCTTTATTACAGCAAATTTGCTAAGGGTTATTCAGGATGGGGAAATGGAATTAATCGTTGCAGACCATGTTATTATTGCGACAGGGTCCGTGCCTATTGCCCTGCCTGAAGATCCATTTGATGGGGATTGGATTATCAATAGTACTCAAGCATTAAGTTTGGCCAATATTCCAACTTCCTTGCTTATTGTAGGGGGAGGCGTAATTGGTTGTGAATTTGCTAGCATTTATAGCAGACTGGGGTCGGAGGTAACCATTGTTGAAAAGGATGAACAGCTTTTGCCTGGTGAAGATCAAGATATGGTAGCCATTCTCCAAAAAGAATTAGAGAACGATGGTGTTTCCATTTATACTTCAGCAGTTGCAAAATTAAATGGAAAGGAAAAGTCTGTGACAATCGAATATCAAAGTAAGGAGAGTTCGCTTAATCCTGAAATTGTGCTTGTAGCAATTGGAAGAAAGCCGCGGATCGACAAGCTTTCTCTCGAGGATATCGGGATACAATACTCCGATAAAGGGATTATCGTAAATGAAAATATGAGGACGAGTATTCCTCATATATATGCTTGTGGCGATGTAATCGGTGGGCCACAGCTCGCCCATGTTGCTTTTCATGAAGGGATAGTGGCTGGATTAAATGCCTGCGGTCAGGATGTTAAAGTGAATTATCGGGCGATTCCCAGATGTGTTTATAGTTCCCCGGAAGTAGCTAGTATTGGGTTAACTGAAAATCAAGCTAGGCAGGAGTATGAAGATATTGGAGTAGGGGAATTTCCTTTCAGCGCCAACGGGAAAGCAGTCATATTAAACGATACAATAGGTAAGGTTAAAGTGATTGTCGAGCAGAAGTTCCATGAAATTATCGGGATTTCCATAGTAGGACCAAGTGCAACTGAGTTGATTGGCCAAGGTGAAATGATGTTGTCTGCTGAATTGACAGCAGATTATTTCGAACTGACAATGAGTCCTCATCCAAGTCTTTCAGAAGCCTTGCATGAAGCTCTATTGCAGGTAATGGGTCAGCCACTTCATATTTTTACTTAATGGGCTGTTCCTTAAAAAGCAACAATGTTTGAAAAAAAGAGCCCATTTGTTTGAAAAAGTGTTTTCAAAATTTTAGGCACCCCGGATCAGGGATTTATTTCCTTGGCATGGGGTGTTTTTTTCTGTTGAAATAATCTGATTAGTAAAAACCGTGCAAGCTTGGTAGTGTGGTTTATCATGGCAATCTTTTGTGCGGTAAGTAGTAAATTTGATACATCTTGATAATTGTTCTAAAATAAAGTTAGTGAGGTAAATATCTCGCATTAATTAACAAGCCTTTACCGATGGTAGTCAACTAAAATTTACTTTTAAATGATATTTTAAATAACATTTTTTCATAGAAAAGTAGTCTTGGGAAAGTCAAAGGAAAAAAAAGCTTTTTGAATGGGAGATGAATCCACATTGGAGAATTCACTTTCAAATATCGCTTCGGATTGTCTTAAAGAAGGAAATCGAACCCCGGTGCATCCTCAAAAGATTACTGCCCAACGATGTCAAAAAAACAATGTGCAATTTTTAGGTGAAAAAGGTATTAGTTTATCCTTTCAAAAAATAATCGAAGAAATTCAACTCGTAGCGCAAACAAATGCAACTGTACTGATTAAAGGGGAGACGGGGACGGGGAAGGAAATCATTGCCAGATCGATTCATGAAAACAGTTCCCGAAAAGATGGTCCTTTTATCGCTGTAAACTGTGGTGCGATTCCAAATGAATTAATGCAGAGCGAATTTTTTGGCTATTTAGATGGAGCATTTACTGGTGCCCGTCGGAGCGGGTATCGAGGGAAATTCCAACAAGCGGAAAATGGTACTATTTTTCTTGATGAGGTCAGTGAACTCACTCCGGCAATGCAAGTATCTTTGCTGAGGGTATTGCAAGAAAAGACAGTGACACCGCTAGGGAGCACTAAAGAAATTTCGCTTAATTTCCGAATATTGGCAGCGACTCATCGGGATTTATCCCAGTATGTTCGCCAAGGCCGATTCCGGGAGGATTTATTTTATCGATTATTTGTTTATCCGATTTATGTACCGCCTTTGCGAGAAAGGACGGAGGATATTCCCTATTTGGCAAAGCATTTCTGTAAGCTTAAACAATGGGATGCTCATTTTAGTGAGGCCTTCTTTTTAAAATTACAAGACTATGAATGGCCTGGGAATGTCCGTGAACTATTCAATTTGCTAGAGCGATTGTATATCTATTCCCAAGGGAAGCAGAAGGATTTATCCGAAGTTTACCAAACGAAGGAGATTGGAATTTGGTTAGAGGAATCCTTTAAAGTCCATTCCATTTCCAGTTGGAAGGGGGAGGCAATCCCAACGCCTGAATTAAATATCCGAGAGACCATTATCAGAGATTCGATGATTGACGCTTTAAGAAAATCAAAGGGCAATGTTACTCAAGCTGCGAGTTCACTGGGAGTACCCAGAAGTACTTTTTATAAAAGAATTCACAAATTTGGTTTGTGAAATCATAGCTTTAGCTTACCAGTTTTTATATAACCAAAAAAATGAGAAATGTATATTAGTAGAGTATTGACAACAAGGAGTAGATTTTTACATGAAATTAGTAAGCTGGAATGTAAACGGAATAAGAGCATGTGTTGGAAAAGGATTTATTGATTATTTCACGAACGTAGATGCAGATGTTTTTTGTTTGCAGGAGACAAAACTACAACAGGGTCAAATCAATCTTGACTTGAGCGGTTACCACCAATATTGGAATTATGCAGTGAAAAAAGGTTATTCTGGGACAGCTGTTTTTTCCAAAATAGAACCGGTTTCTGTTCAGTACGGAATTGGTAGAGAAGAATATGATTCTGAGGGAAGAGCCATTACAGTAGAGTACGATGATTTTTATTTGATCAATATCTATACTCCGAATTCCCAAAGGGACTTGGCGAGATTGGAGTACCGAATGGCATGGGAGGATTTGCTGCGTGAGTACCTACTTCATTTAGCTGAAAAAAAACCAGTCATTGTTTGCGGAGATATGAATGTGGCCCATCAAGAAATTGATTTGAAAAATCCTAAGTCGAATATGAAAAATTCTGGCTTTACTTCAGAAGAACGTGGGAAAATGACCGATTTACTTGAGAGTGGTTTTGTTGATAGTTTCAGATATATTTATCCTGAAAAGGAAAATGCCTACTCGTGGTGGAGCTATATGAATAAGGTTAGAGAGCGAAATATTGGCTGGCGAATTGATTATTTCCTTGTTTCTGAAAGTGTAAAGGAGTCTATAAAGGATAGTCAAATTCATACAGAAGTTTTCGGAAGCGATCATTGTCCAGTAATGCTGGAGATTGAGTTAGGGAAGTAAACTAGATTTATTAGTTTGAAATAAGAATTTAGTTTTAGTATAAGCAAGGGGGGCGATAATTTGTTATCGTGCCCTTTTTGCGTTGATCTAAAATTGCGCAAAATTCTCCATAATTCAAAGGAGACTAATAGAAATAAAAATGGCCGAATATGGAAAAAATGATCTTGAGGTGAAAAAAGCTGTGAAAATCAAAATGAAATTATTATTAATTATCACTGTCTTGAGCTTATTTACATTAGTTCCAAGCAATTTCCCCAAAAATATCCCTACTTTAGCAGCAGTTAATAAGGAAGCGCTGACCCAGCAAATCGATCAGTTTATTTCTAATGAAGAAGACTTAAAGGGAGCTCTAGCGGGGATTAGTATTCGTTCACAAGCAACAGGTGAAATTTTATACGATCATTTTGGCGATATTCGATTAAGGCCAGCATCCAATATGAAGTTATTATCGGCTGCCGCTGCGTTATCAATACTAGGAAAGGATTACCGGTTTTCAACAGAACTACTCACAGATGGTGTGATAAAAAAGGGTTCCCTTAAGGGAAATCTTTATTTAAAGGGCAAGGGAGATCCCACTCTTATCCAAGTGGATTTTGAAAAACTGGCGATAAAAATGAAACAGCAAGGTGTGCGGGTCATCCGCGGGGACTTAATTGGGGATGATACCTGGTATGATGACGAACGTTATTCGATTGATCTTACCTGGAGTGACGAACAAACTTACTACGGAGCCCAAGTTTCAGCATTAACAGCGTCCCCTGATCAGGATTATGATACTGGAACTGTTATCGTGGAGGTGATTCCGGGTAAAGAAATTGGTGCCAAAGCCATGGTCGAAATCACTCCTAATACAAATTATCTAAGCATCATTAACGAAGTAGTGACCGGATCCCCTGATGGGGCGAAAAAGATTACGATAGAGCGTGAACATGGTGAGAATGAAGTGATTGTTAGAGGGACTATTCCAATGAAAGCCCCCCCAGAAAAAGAATGGATCGCCGTTTGGGAGCCAACTGGTTATGCAGTAGCATTACTAAAACAGGCACTAGCCAAAAATGGCATTAAAGTAACTGGAAAGCAAAAATATGGTGCTACGCCAACTGACGCCAAGCTTTTACTATCAAAAAAATCGATTCCTCTAACTGAACTTCTCCCGCCGTTTATGAAATTAAGCAATAATGGCCACGCGGAAATATTGGTGAAGGAGATGGGGAAAGTTATGCAAGGTGAAGGTAGTTGGGACAAAGGTATAGAGGTTATGAAAACAGAGCTAGAGAAAATGGGGGTAAATATTGAAGCGATGGTAATAAGAGACGGATCCGGAATATCTCATGTCAACTTAATTCCGGCAAATGAGCTATCCAAACTACTATATTCAATCCAAAATCATAGCTGGTTTCCTGAATATGTGAACTCACTTCCTGTAGCTGGTAAAGGGGAAAGAATGGTTGGAGGATCCTTGCGAAATCGAATGAAAACAGCCCCATTAACCGGGAACGTTAAAGCGAAGACGGGAACAATCGCAACCGTTAGTTCATTGTCTGGGTATGTGGAAACTCAAGGTGGCGAAAAGTTGATTTTTTCAATTTTGCTAAATAATTTACTTGATGAAGCAAAGGGAAAAATGATTGAAGATAAGCTTGTAAAAATATTAGGCAAACAATAATGAAGTTCCCTTAATAAGTTAGACCAGTATTGTTTCTGAAAGTTTACCAGTACTTCCCTTAGGTAAAAACCATTCCATTAAAACATGATAGTAATAAAGGGAAATCACCATTTATAGGGGTCTTACCGTCCGCTTAAAAGGAATAAATACTCATCATAGGAGTGGCTTCATGAGAAAAATAACGAGATCGGCAATGGTTATTCCGCTGCTTTTTATAGTGACAGTTGTCTCAATCCAATTGTTCAAGGGAGACAAAGATAGTCCGGATCTACAAGCAAATCAGCCTAATAATCGTTTCAATGTAATAAATACAGCTCGCGTTCAAAATGAAGTGAATAAACCTCAGACGCTACAAATTAATAGTATTGCTGCTGGGGAAACCATCAAGGATCATTTGCGTCACGATCCCTCCATTGTTCTGATAAAACACGGTGGAAAAAACGAAAGCCATTACCATCATGATCAAGTTACGGTGAAATTTAAGAGTAATCCAAGTGATGGTAAACTGAAGCAGATTCTCGAGGAAATATCCGGGAAGGTCTTGAATACATTAGATTCAACCATTGTTTTTCAATCAGACCGGTTATCAACCGCGGAACTAATTGATTATTTTACGAAACAGGAAAATGTTGAATATGCTGAACCAATATATATTTATTTGCAGCAAGTACTTCCAAATGATTTCCTTTATACTGAGCAATATCAATGGAATTTGCCTGTAATTCAAACAGAGGCAGGCTGGGATGTAACCCGAGGAAATGAAAAAGTGATTATTGCGGTTGTCGACACTGGCGTTGATTTGAATCACCCAGATTTAAAAAATCGCTTAACTAAAGGCTATAATGTAATCGATAATAATAACTTCCCTGATGACGATAATGGGCATGGAACACATGTATCTGGAATTATTGCCTCTGAGACAAACAATCAAGAAGGAGGGGCAGGAATAACCTGGTACAACAAAATAATGCCCATCAAAGCGATGGAATCTGAAGGTTACGGGACAAGCTTTAACATTGCTAAAGGGATTGTTTGGGCTGTGGAACATGGAGCGAGAGTCATTAATCTGAGTCTGGGAAATTATCATACGTCGAAAATAATGAAGGATGCAGTTCAATACGCTTTTGATCGTAATGTGGTCATGGTTGCTGCCGCAGGAAACGATAATACCAATCAAATTAGTTATCCGGCAGCTTACCCTGAGGTGATTGGAGTATCGGCGATGAGTTATACCGGAAGGCTCGCTTCTTTCTCTAATTATGGGGATTATGTAGATGTTACGGCACCAGGGGTACAAATACCCAGTACTTATTTTAATCAACAATATGCGGCATTATCTGGGACTTCAATGGCTACTCCTCATGTCGCCGGGTTGGCTGGACTAATTTTTTCCGCTAATCCTAAATTGAGTAATCGTCAGGTAA
Source organism: uncultured Bacillus sp. (assembly GCA_937894355.1). Lineage (GTDB taxonomy): Bacteria > Bacillota > Bacilli > Bacillales > Cytobacillaceae > Bacillus_BU. The sequence continues at coordinate 4,321 of CALCRD010000113.1, read as the reverse complement.
TCAAAATCATTAAAAATACGGCTTATGATCTGGGCACTCCTGGCGATGATGTTGAATTCGGTCATGGGTTAATTGATGTAAAAAAAGCACTGCAGGCTGCCAGGAATAAATGAAGTAAACCAATTTTGTACACGTATTTTTTGGAAATACGTGTATTTTTTTTGATTTTTTTTATAAATCTACACTTTGTTATAGTACAATAGAATTATCTGGTTTGATTTGTCATTTTTCTTTTAAAGAGGTGAACAAATGGAAGGGCAAAAAGGTAAATATCGTGGTTGTTTAATTGGAGGAGCCATTGGAGATGCACTCGGTTGGCCAATCGAATTCAAGTCAATGGAACAGATTAAAGCTATCTATGGATCTGAAGGAATAACTGATTTAGATGTCGGTATTAAGGGTGTAGCAGAAATTACCGATGATACGCAAATGACGATTTTTACAAGTGAAGGTATTTTACGGGCAGAAACTAGGGAGAAACGAAAGGGAATTGTCGATGTTCCATCGATGATCTATCGTAGCTATTTAAGGTGGTTACATACACAAGGTATTGAAAGCAATATAGACCAGGATGGCTGGATTTTATCGATAAAAGAACTACAATTTAGAAGAGCACCTGGGAATACATGTCTATCTGCCCTCAGAAGTTCCAAAAAAGGGTCTGTCCAAGAACCAATTAACAACAGTAAGGGCTGTGGCGGGGTAATGAGGACTGCTCCGATTGGTTTATTTTACTCCAAAGAAAAGGCGTTTAAGCTGGGTTGTGACAGTGCAGCTATTACCCATGGTCATCCAAGTGGCTTTTTACCAGCAGGAGCACTTAGTTATTTGATTGCCGCATTGAAGGAAGGCATTAAATTTGAAAAGGCCTTGCAACTTTCGCTCGAAGAACTGAAAGCTCAACCTTCACATGAAGAGTGCAGTAGCCTTTTTGAAAAGGCACTTGATTTAGCATCATCAGATAAGAATGCAATAGAAGCGATTAATCAACTTGGCGAGGGTTGGGTTGGTGAGGAAGCATTAGCAATTTCCATTTATAGTGCTTTAAAATATCAAAATCAATTTGAAACGGCACTTGCTGTAGCTGTAAACCATAATGGGGACAGCGACAGTACGGGAGCAATTACCGGAAATATTCTAGGTTGTCATTTGGGGATGAAGGCGATACCTAAAGATTGGATTGAAAACGTTGAGTGCAGTTCAAATATTCTTGATTTGGCTGATGATTTATATACAAGATACCAAGATAGTCGGGAATGGTTTAGGAAATATCCAGGCTGGTAGAAGGGCCACTTGTACAATTTTTTAAAAAAATCAAAAAGTGGAAGCAACCATCTAGTTGCTTCCACTTTTTTCTTAATTCCAGTTCATTTGCGCCCAAAATCTGCTTTTATTTCTCCGTGTTTCTTCGTATCCCATTTGATAATCGGGTTAGGATAGGTATTTTCCTTTAACCATTTTTCTGCTCGGTGGATTAAGTCCCAGACAGCTTCTGTTTTCGAATTTCGGGCTAAAGTGGTATTGGCTTTTTTATTTCGAACCCAAGAAATTGCAGTGACAGAATCGGTATAAATCGTTGTATCATGTCCTTGTTTTTTTAACATCGCCAGCCCGTGGACAATCGCCAAAAATTCGCCAATATTATTTGTTCCAAGAATTGGACCAAAATGAAACAAAACCTCACCTGTTTTCGTATGTACACCTTGATACTCCATCATTCCTGGATTACCACTACAGGCAGCGTCTACCGATAGACTGTCAGGGTTAAAAACGGGAGTTGGCACTGAAGATGGCTGTGTTTTTTTTGATTTAACCTTTGAAAAGGTTGAACTAGTAGTCTTACCATTTGTATAGGCTTGCTGTGCTTCCTCAATAGAAGGAAATGACTTAAAACTAGCACCTTGAAAGCCCTTTGTTTGACGCTCGCATTCCGCCCATGAATGGAAGACCCCCGTTTTTCGACCTGCCCAGACAACGTAATATTTTTTATTTGCCATATTTTTTCCTCCAACAGTTGGTTTCCATATGCTACTCATTATAACAAAGCTTTTCGACTCCCAAAATGTCTTTTTGGAAAGTTTGCTTTATAATAGAGTATGAATTATTACAAAATAATAACAGCAATCGTAAATCTCCTAGTTGTAAAAAAACGGTATTTAGGTAGAAAACAGTATAAAGACAATGTTTTCAGAGAAATATTTACAAGAAAACATTAGAAACAGAAACATCGGTAGGGGTGAGGACTTGATTAGAAAAAAAATACGTCATATTCAGCGCTATCGTGAAATCGTTAACGCATTTATCCACTATGGGTTCGGTTTTATTATTAAAGAAATGGGTCTACACGAGCTGCTGGCATTGCCAAAGCGGTTATTTTTCGAAGTAAATCCCGAAAAACATACGAAGACAACTGGTGAACGAATTAGATTGTTTTTGGAGGATTTAGGTCCAACGTTTGTAAAAATGGGTCAGATTGCCAGTACACGATATGATTTAATTCCTAAAGAAATTATTCAGGAGCTTGAAAAGCTTCAAGATAGTGCTCCGCCATTTTCATTTGAAAAAGTTCAGGAAACAATTGAACAAGAACTTGAAAAACCAATGAATGAACTTTTTTTAGAATTTTGTGAAGGGCCCCTCGCGGCAGCTTCAATTGGACAGGTGCACTATGGAGTTTTAAAAACTGGGGAAAAAGTGGCCGTGAAAATTCAAAGACCAAATATGCGGAAGCTGATTGAAACCGATTTAGAAATCTTGCAGGATTTAGCTTTGTTAGCTGAACAACGATTAGAATGGGCGGGCCGGTACCGCATTGGTGAGATTGTTGAAGAATTTTCCAGGTCACTTCGTGAGGAAATAGATTATGTGGTCGAAGGTAGAAATTCAGAAAAAATCGAAAAACAGTTTGTGGATGATCCTAAAGTGGTTATTCCTAAAGTCTATTGGGAGCATACGACTAAAAAAGTCCTAACAATGGAATATGTTGAAGGCGTAAAATTGTATGAAACTGACAAACTTGAGGAAATGGGAAATGACAACAAAATTTTAGCGAAAAGGATTGTCGATTCCCTCCTTCATCAAATATTAATTGAGGGCTATTTTCATGGTGATCCCCATCCTGGGAATATTTTAGCATTACCAGGGAATACAATCATTTTTCTCGATTTTGGGATGATAGGAAGACTTAGTCCTGAGATGAAGCGTCATATGGCTACCCTAGTTATCGCTTTAATGCGCCAAAAATCCGATGATGTCATTAAATCGATTATTGATATGGGAATTGTACCAGCGGAAGTGAAAATTTCAAGTTTAAGAGCTGATGTTGATAAATTGTATGAAAAATATTATGATGTGCCACTTAGTAGGGTAAGTCTTGGTCATGTAGTAAATGATTTATTTTTAGTTGCTTACCGGCATAGTATTCTAATTCCTCCTGATTTAACGCTATTAGGAAAAACGCTCCTGACGATGGAGGGAATTGTTGTAAAATTAGACCCGGAAATTAGTATTTTGAAAGTAGCTGAACCATTTGGTCGCCGCCTATTTTTAGAAAGATATTATCCTAAAAGGGTAGCTGGGAGTTTTTTGAATCAATTAATTGATTTTGGTCAAATTTTTGGCGAAATACCTAGAAGTTTAAAAGATCTTAATCATTTGATTAAAAATGGAAAAATGAGGCAGGAAATTTCCTTTCCGGAAATCGAGCATATTCTCATAAAACTCAATCAAATTAGTAATCGAATTTCTTTTAGTATAGGTCTCCTGGCCATTAGCATTGTCATGATGGGACTTATTATCGGCACCTCTTTGACCGGTCACACTTCAACACTTCTTACGAAAATTCCAGTGATTGAAATTGGCTTTGTCGGAGCGACATTAATGTTTTTTTGGTTATTAATATCAATTTTTAAGTCGGGGAAATTCTAAACCGGACAACCTAATTACTAGGTTGTTCGGTTTTTTTATTGATCAAAAAGTTTGCAAAATATTTGCCCCAGAATTGGAAATACTAAGGCCATGAAAATTATTGTACAGCTCAAATTACGATGAAAAACTAAAACTAAATATAAGGGGAAGTTGACATGGCACTAACACCAGAGCAGCATGTCGAATTATATGGCTTTAATAATCTAACAAAAACGTTAAGCTTCAATATGTATGATATTTGTTATACCAAAACCAAAAGTGAACGGGAAGCCTATTTTCATTATATCGATGACCAGTATAATGCCGACAGATTAACCAATATCCTGACGAGTGTTTCAGAAATTATCGGTGCCCATGTATTGAATATTGCGAAACAAGACTATGTTCCACAGGG
>CALCRD010000112.1 GCA_937894355.1 uncultured Bacillus sp. | reverse complement strand
GTAGCAAGAATGGTTAAAGTATACACTCCAATACGAACAATTCCACCATTTATTCCAGAATTATGAAGATCATCATAGGGCTCGGAACCAAATAGCCATTTATAGTCAAATTCAGGAAGATAATAAAAAAAGATGACCATTGACCCGAAAATAGCAACCGAAACAATCTTCATTTTATTCTCAATCAGTTTCTCAAAATATTCCTTTTTAAAATAATAACCTATTAAAAACAAAGGGAAAAAGACAATCGTTCTAGACATGCTTAAATAGGTGTTAATTTCTTCAAAGTACCCGACAATGATTCCCAGCGTTATTGAAAGAAAGATACCGAAGCCTACCTTCCATTTTGTAAACAAAAACAGCATGATATTCCAACAAAATAGACTGACTAAAAACCATAATGACCACTTTGGATTCAATGGATCTAATTCTTTCCATCCATGATCATGAATAAAGAAATAATAAAAAGAGTAGATTCCTTGAAAAATTAAATAAGGTCCAATTAATTTTTTAGTAATCTTTAATACAAATCCTTTTTTTTGAAATCCTTTAGCAAAAAAACCGGAAATCAGAATAAATGCTGGCATATGGAACAAATAAATCGTGGTATACAATGTAAAAATGAACTTATTTTCTGCAATGTATGATTGGATTAAATGACCAAACACTACAAGAAAAATGAGAAGAAATTTTGCATTGTCATAATATACATCCCTAGTTTTCATCGTACCTCAAAAAACCTCCAAATTTTGTTTATCAACAGGATTCAAACTGCTACAGACTGGCTATTTCTATTATTTTGGCAATTTTCATGATTTTTCAGAAAAAAAAAATGTCTAAAAATGATTTCACAAAATCTAATATAACTGAATGATCGCTCTTTGGGTATTACAAATCTGTAACAAAAAGGATTTTTTTTATTACCTCTATTCTGCTGTTGCTAAACACAAATACTTCATTTCTCTATTTTTTATAAAACCGTAACAATATCGATGATCGAATGTGACTACATCACTGAGTTTAACCTTGATTATTTACGATACTAGTGATGAAAGCAAACAGATCATTCATCCTTTTTCGATTAATATCTTTAAACAAATGGACCAATTTTGATTCGGAGGGAATTAATATGGAAACTGTTAGTAAGCGGGTCGAACAAAAATTATTTGATATTTTTCAAGACAGGGTAAGAACGGATCGTGTGGAACGGAAAATGTATTCTTTTGATGTTGGGGCACTTCCTGGGTTAGTAAAGCCCTTCCTCCCTGTGGGAATTCCTGGTGGAGTTGTCCGCCCAGAAAACGAAGCACAAATCATTGAACTGGTACTCCTAGCAAACAAGGAAAATTTGAAACTTGTACCCCGAGGCATGTCGACTTCTGGTTTTGGCGGTGTACTTCCTGAGGAAGGTGCGATTGTAGTCGATCTTTCTGGTCTGAATCGTATCATTACGATAGATAAAGAGAAAATGACCGTGACTGTTGAGGCCGGGATTATATGGGAAAAATTGCAGAGACAATTAAAAAAAGTTGGGCTTGATCTCATTTTGTATCCCTCATCCCTCCCATCTTCAACTGTTGGCGGTTTGTTAGCACAAGGTGGAACTGGCTTCGGCGGTTATGAATTTGGAGTGTTTAAAGATAATGTGCATGAGGCAAAAGTAATTTTACCAAACGGAGAGTTGAAAATATTTTCTGGGGCAGAACTTCAGCTTTATATTGCCGATTTGGAGGGTATCACCGGAATTATTACCGAGATTTCACTGAAAGTAAGGAAATTGGAGCCTGAAATTCATCGATTAATTTCGTTTCCAAACAATCAGTCGATTGAAGCAGCTTTACTGGCTATTTTTGAAGGAAAATTACCAATTTGGTCGCTCACCTTTTTAAATCCCGAATCGATGAAGCTAAAAAAAAGACTGCCACATCGACATGGTCATCCCTATGAAGAAAAGGGCCAACGTCCTGAACCTGAAATACCGGAGACGTTTGTTCTTGTTGTGGCTTACCCAGAATCAAGACATTCGGTAATTGACAATAAATTAACAAAGATTGTTAAAGAAAGTGGTGGAACGGAGCTTTCTGAAGAAACAGCGGAGCATGAATGGGAGGAGCGATTTAGACCGATGCGGTTTAAGCGAATCGGCCCCTCCATCATTCCTACTGAAGTCGTCGTACCATTAAAAAGTTTGGCTACAGTTCTTTCTGAAATTGATACCAAAATCAAACACCCCTTTGTTCTTGAAGGAATGGCTGCTAAGGGAGAAAAAGTGATTTTGCTTGGATTTATTCCTCATGATGAACGGACCTTTGCTTTTAACATGGCTTTCGCTTTGTCGTTGTCGGTCATCGAAATAGCAAAAAAACACGGAGGATCAGCCTATGCTACAGGTCTATACTTCCGTCGGGAAGCAAAAAATGTTTTGGGGTCTGAAAGGTTTAAAAAGGTAAAATCCTATAAACATGGGATTGACCCGAACAATTTATTTAATCCAAATAAGGTTTTAGGAAACGGTATGATTGATACGCTAATGGGGACGGCGTCGACTCTCGAACCTGTTATCCGCCCGTTTGCGAACGCAGCAACAGCCCCTTTTGGAGATGCCGTAAAGGATGGGAAGAAAAAGGGAATCCCTAGTGATGTCGCCTACTTTGCCACAGCTTGCTCCCGTTGCGGATATTGTGTCTCGACTTGTGAGCAATTTGCCGGTAGAGGCTGGGAATCACAATCTCCCCGTGGAAAATACCATTATATTCGTGAAGTTATCGCCGGAAGAGAAAAATTCAATCCCGAAACGGTTGGGAACTTCTTACTTTGTACAACATGTGAAGTATGCAATACACGCTGCCAGTTAGACATTCCCGTCGAGCATAATTGGATGGAGTTACGGGGAACCCTCATTGACGAGGAAAAACGAATGACCTTCCCGCCTTTTGAAATGATGGCTGCTTCCCTTCGCGGTGAACGAAATATTTGGGCTGGAAAGAAAGAAAAACGAGCTAATTGGGTACCAGACGACATTAAGGAGAAAATCAAGGACAAGGCTGGCGTTTTATATTTTGCCGGATGTACTGCCTCTTTTGTTAATACTGATGTAGCTGAAGCTACTGTCAGATTACTAGACCAGGCCGGGATTGAGTTTACCTATATGGGCAATGACGAAGCTTGCTGTGGAATACCCATGAAAGTAGCAGGGAAATGGGATGTCTTTGAGGAAATTTTCGAACACAATGTTGTCGAGGCAAAAAGACGCGGGGCTAAAACGATTGTCACTTCATGTCCTGCCTGTGGTTTAGTCTGGAAGGAATTGTATGCAGAATTGGCCGCAAAAAAAGGAATTGAATACGATTTTGAAGTAAAGCATTATTCGGAGATTGCCGTTGATGCCATTAAAGCTGGAAATCTGAATTTTGACCATGTGGTCAATGGTCGGGTTACCTTTCACGATTCTTGTCATGCCGGCAGAGCTCAAGGAATATACGAACCTCCAAGAGAATTGTTAAAAGCGATTCCTGGTGTTGATTTTGTCGAAATGGAACATAATCGTGAAGAAGGTTACTGTTGCGGCTCCGTCCTTACTTTAATCGGTGAAATGCCCGTCGCTCCAAAGCTTGGTGGAATGCGCTTGCAGGAGGCAGTCGATGTAAAAGCTAATACAGTTGTGACTTTATGTCCATGCTGCCAGGTACAGCTTAGAGATTCAAATAGTAAAAATAATCTTGGTCTACAGATATCTGACCTGGCCCGTTTTGTCATGGAAGGCCTCGGTTATCATATCGAAGATAAAACGGATTACTCAATGGAGATGTGGGGGTATTTTGAAAAATTCATTGTTTTAATGAAACCCGAGGTTTTAGCAGATATAATGGCTTCTCTTTTCAAACCGATGATGGAAAACATGCCAGCTGGTATGGTGCCAATGATGAAAACGATGAAACATACACCAGGGGGGTTAAGTGTAATGACAAAAATGATGCCGACCTTAATGCCTAAATTGGTTCCGGATATTATGCCGAGGGTGATGCCAGACATGTTGGTTGAAGTATCACGAAGAGTCGGACCACTTCCGGATGACATGGAACAACTGCTGCCCGATTTGCTTCCAAAAACGATGGATGCGTTAATGCCAAACATGCTTCCACTAATTATTCCGTACATTACACCAAGAATGATTGAGTATATTAGAACAGAGCTTTAAACAGAACCCAATTAATTTAAGAGGAATTCTTCACTTGCCTGTGGCAATAAAAAATGGCTACAGATCTACTTGAAAGTATTATTTTGTTGTAAAAAGATGATGGTTTTAATGCCATCATCTTTTTACTTTGCTAATTCTTTTAGTTTTTCAATATTATTCACGAAGATTGTTCCTCGAGCCATGTTAATGATTTGTTCACTTTCCATATGCTTCAACATTCTACTTACAACCTCACGGGCAGAACCTATATTTTTAGCAATCTCCTCATGAGTAATTGTTAATGTTAGGCTGTCTTCAAACTCAGCTTGTTCTAATATAAAAGAGGAAACACGCTTTGATAAACTGCCAAAAACGACCTGTTCCATAACCCACATGGCACCAGCAAATCGCGAAGCCATTGTTTCAAGCATATATTCTTTTACATAAATATTGTAAGCACTGATTTCTTCAAATACCGTGGCAGGGATTTTATAGATTATACTTTCCTTTTCAACAGCAAAATGCACAGTAAAATCTAGATTATCAAATAAACAAAATGCAGACAATAAACAAATATCTTTCTCACTCAGTCTAAAAAGAGTTATTTCTCTCCCATCCTCTGACATGATATACGCTCTAATCCTTCCTTGTTTGACCAAAACTAACCCACTGCACTTATCCGTTTGTTTGGAAATCTTTTCACCTTTGTTTATAACCTGCCAAGTTATTGAACTCATTAAGAGTTCTTGTTCACCGAGGTGTAGCTTTCCATAAAAAGGAATATATTCTTCAATAAAACGAATATCATTAACAGGCAACTTATGAGCACCACCCAATACGATAATCCCATCTTTGACCATTATCTCATCCGTTCCTTTCAATCGAAACTTTATTTAGGAAGATAATTCGACATTTTCTGTCAAACTCCTTTTTTCATACACTTGCCTACTTTGGTATTATTTTTCCCAATCCGTTTCTAATCAGGCACTATATCGCCACCTTTTCCATAAGATATTAATAAGAGCAG
>CALCRD010000111.1 GCA_937894355.1 uncultured Bacillus sp. | reverse complement strand
AGCTGGGCAGTTAATGAAGCATTAAATAGATTATAGTTATTAATTAAACGGGCGCGAAAATGCAACAAAATGGACTGTTATTTTAGAAGTCCATTTTTCTTGGTATTTTATAAAATATAGGGCAGTTTAGTTGAAGAAAAGAATAATAAAAGGGATGAAAGAGATAATACGCTTAGAGGTGATAATATGCGTTTATTCTGTATTCTCATTTTATTTACGGTGAATTCACTCCATAGCAGTCCTACTTATGCCCAATTAGAAAAAAACCCCTTAGAAAGTCAAATAGTTTCATTTATGACAGGCTTACAACCAGAAACCCCTAAACAAACAGTCGAATTGTGGATTTTAGGGGTAAAAAATAGAAGTGGGGCTGTACAGTACGCTTTACTATCACCAACACTCCAAAAAGTTACTAAAAAGCGATTTGAAGAAAAAGGTTGGAACACTGGACAATCAAGCCCTTGGGTGGAAAATTTTAGGACAACAAAAGTTGATAAGGTAAGTGATGAAAAGGTTAAGTATACGATTACATATGATTTAATAAGCTCTTATAAAAACTTTGGAACTGGCCAAAAGATGATAACTTTAGAGAAAAACCCAGCAACAGGAAAAAGAACTTGGTTTATCACTCAAATAGTCACAAAGTATAAAGAGTACGAAGGGGTTACACCTGCTGAAACAGTGATTAAATAATGTTGGAGGTCTAATGCCCTATTGTCTGAGATTGAAGTGTTTATGTAGAGAATTACACTTAACGGGGGCTTTACTTCAATAACGATATTCCATAATCGGGCGCTTTCCTGTAGCAAGGATAATCGCTTATTCCATTTTAGGGGACATAATGGCGTAAGGTTTATTGGACGGATATGGTAAGTTATAATGTGAATAAACAGCGAAATTCAAATGGGGGAAAAGAATTTTGAGATATTTTACAAAGAAATGGTATAACGAAATGCAAGTATATGGATTCTTAGCATTCCCTGACTCTAAAGAAGAGTGGGAAGAGAGTGTTCAATATTACCAAGAAGAGGGAATTGATTACAAAAAGAACGCTAAAGAGGATTTGGAATCACGAAAAAGTGACTTATTGAAATTTCTTCCTGAACCATTTCACCCTTATATTCATAATGGAACGATCAATTCGGAATTTCCTTCACCAGAATTAAGAAATATAGCTGAACAATGGCTAATGGAATATGATGAGAGAATGAAAAAAGTTAGTAATGAATATAACGACCATTATGAATCAATAAAAAGTCAATTACCTAAAAATGTTGTTCAATTACATGAAAACTCATTACACGATGCAACTATAAAATCATTTGAAAGTCACTCTAAAGATACATTTATTATGATTTTGGATTGCAGTGGTGGCTTTCATTATTTTACAGATATAAAACTAACCTTTACAGGGGTAAGTAAACTAATAATGCCTGAAAAATTCGAGGGTGCTTGGTGGCTATATGATGAAGTTTACCGTAGTGACAAATATTTTGAACTAAATGTATTATTTGATTGCCCCCTTACAGAGTTTTCAATAATAGCAGAAAATGTAGTAATTGAACAATTCCGATTATAATGAACCTGCCCCTTTTTTCAATAAAATATAAGCAATGATCTTCCGACGGGTGCGATCCATTATAACAAGGATTAGCGCTTATTTTCATTTTTTGCTATTTATAAATATTACCAAAAATACTGGATATTTATGTTAAAGTATAGGTGAATCTAAAGAATTTTGGTAATATTAACCAAGGTGGAATTCTTAAATGTATTGGGGTGGTGCAAATGAATATCGGTGATTTAATATTTCAATTTATTATGTTTTTCATATTAATAGGAATTATTTTTGCTATATACCACTTTGTTCGCTTAATAATAAAAAGGTCTAGGACAACCGATTTTAAAAATATTGAACAAAAACTTGATAAGATAATTGAACTTCTTAAAAAAGAGAAAAATGAGTAGACCTCATATTTTCTTTGATGATCAAGACATTCACTTAGATAAAGCTGCAGAAATTGTGCCATCGGGTAAAGTACCCTATCCCACTGGATCACCTCTAAAGAAGCCACTGTAAATAGTGAAACAAAGGTCGCTAAAGTGGAATTTGAATGTACACCCTAATAGATATGTTCTCAAAAAAATTGGTAATAATTAAAAAAAGGTGTCCCGCATAGTGTTCAAATTATTACAGATAACTGGGTTCTTTAGTAAAATTACTTGGAAGACATTTTTGAGCATCTTAGGCATTTTCAATATTCCATAAAAAGGGTGCAATTCTTTAGCTGAAGAATTGCGCTCTTTCTATATGTAGTGTGATGACATTTGCATTTGCTAACAACAATACATGTGTTAGTTTCGCCAAGAGCATGCTTTGGTGAAAACCAATATTTCTTTATGAATTTTAAGAAAGTATAATTAAAATGTATATTTGACTTTACAAAATGTATACTATACTTTACAATTATAATGGTAATATATGTATGGGGTGGTTTTTTATGTATATGAAAAATCGAGTGAAGGAATTAAGAGCAAAGTATAATTTTACACAAGAGGCACTTGCTGAAACTGTAAATGTTACAAGACAAACCATTGTAGCTTTAGAGAAAGGAAGCTATATACCTTCACTATTGCTTGCAATGAATATAGCACAAACATTTAAGTTACCAATTGAAGAAATTTTTTTTATGGAGGGTGAAGAGCAATGAAGATTTTCCGTACTGTTTATACACCAATATTATTGATACTATTTGGTTGGGCGATGATTGCATTTTATAATGCATCAATTGACATTGCAGAATTCCTTAAGAATACAAAACGTGATTTAATGTTTGAATTGAATCTTGTTCCTTTTATAGCTTTTCTATGTATTGGTGGGTTTTTATCATTTATTACTTATAGTAAAAAGAAAAAGAATAAAGCTTTTGCAAAGGCATTATTGTTACCTGATGAATTTGAGGAGAACGATGAGCGCGAAAAGCAGATTACAGCTCAAGCATGTAGATCTGCTTATATTAGTATGTGGTATGCATATCCATTGTTAACAATATTACTCTTATTCTATCCGATTATATCTGAAAAAGTTCCTTATTATCCGATTATTATATTATTATTATTTCCGTTAACACAGTCTATTACTTATCTTATTTCATGGAAAAGGAATTATTAATGATAGCTGCTTTTTTTTAAGGTGTTCTTATTTGTAAATTAAGGTATCTTATCTTTTGAGCTTAATAAATAAAAAATGTTCATGTTTTTACTGTTATTTTAGGACCTAATTTCATAATTCTGATTCTACACTTCAATTAACAAATTGGTGCTTATCTTGAATAAGATGTAAGCAATGGTATTATAATCTGGCGCTTTTTTGGATAAAAAAATCCCAATGTCTCATTTATCGTAATAAGACATTGGGATTATGGGAATTTTGGTCCTAGAAAGCTTGAGTCATCGTACTTAATCATCGGCTTTACACTTAGCTGGATATAATTCTAATTTGTCCCTATCTAGAATGAAATTGTAGGTCAATAAAATATCTTTAGGGGCAATTGAATTGAACAACACATTTATAGAAAATTGGATTTTCATATTAACATTTTCATTATGATGTGAAGAAGTGTTCTTGAAATATAAAACAGGTTAGTAAAAGATGCATTTTATGTAGCCAATAAAATTTTTACTATAAAATTAAGAAGATTCGTCAAAAGAGACGATCTTTTTTTTGTGAAACAAAACTGTATAATTTTTTGATTAATAAATTTTTAAAGTGAATTAAAAAATTGAAACTTATTTATACAAACCTCACTCTAATAAGTAAAAGGAGGTCAAAGAATGAATGAACTTAAACTAATTAAGAAGGCAATGAAGGGGAATAAAAAGTGTCTCCAGGAACTTCTAATTTTACATAGCGACCAATTGTACCGTACTGCGTACTTATATGTTAGAAATCGTGAAGATGCTCTGGATGTTGTTCAAGAAACATCTTACAAAGCCTTTTTGTCGATCAGTCAATTAAAAGACGAGAATTTCTTTTTAACTTGGCTAACAAAAATTCTTATTAATTGTTCTTATGACGTTTTAAAGAAGAATAAGAAAGAAATTCCTTTAGATAATGTGGTCGAGCCTGTTTCGGATAAAGGAGAAAAAAGAGTAGAGAGTCTTGATTTATTGGAGGCTATTAACCAGTTAAATGAAAAGTATAAAAATGTTATTATTCTTTTTTACTTTCATGATCTACCAATTAGGGAAGTCGCTAAAGTAATGAACATACCTGAAAATACAGTGAAAACCTATTTGAGTAGAGGAAAAGAACAGTTAAAAAAGTTGTTAGGAGGAATGAAATATAATGGAAAAAAATTCATTGCAAGAAGCATATGAGAAGATTGAAGTACCAAAAGAAGATGTGTTAGATGCCATTAAGACTGGAATGAAACGAGCTAGTAATGATGAACCTAAAACTAAAAAGAATGCGAGGGTTGTGTGGTCGACAGTTGCAGCGGCAACTATTTTAGTTCCTTCCAGTTTCATTTCTCCTTCAATATCTCATGTAATGGCTGAGGTACCTCTACTTGGAAAGGTATATGAAACTTTTAACGATACAATCGGAAGAACCTTACAATCACAAAAATTAATAACTGCATTAAATGAAAAAGCTAGCAGTAAAGGTATAGATGTCTCTATTACAAATGCTTATTATGATGGGGCGGTTGTAGGAGTTACTTTTAAAGTTAAAGGAAATGTGCAGGCCGAAGAAAGCGGTCAAGTGGTGGGATTTTATGAAATCTTTGATGGGGATGCAGGAATTTCAGATAGTAAAGAACTCGTTTATATGGAGCCAACAGAAGATGGTTATATAGGACATATCCAATTAAGTTATCCAAAATCAAATTTACCATTGGATACTACCTTCCCACTTGAATTCAAAACTATTGGGGGTAAAGAAGGAAGTTGGCGGTTTGATGTTCCAATTAACCAATTGCCATTTGAAACAGTAAATATTGATGAAGAGAGAAGAGAAGAATTTTCAGATGTTACAGTTCATTTTGATTCCATTTTTGCTGGTAAAGCATCTACTGCAATCAACTACACTGCTACTTTTCCTATTCAAGGAAAGCATGATCAAGTGAGGTTACAAGTCTATGATGACAAAGGTAATGAAATAAACATCTCAATGGATGGTATTGACCTAGAAACGATTGAAGAAAACGACCATATTATTGTAAAAGGAAGAAGTATTATTCCAAAGTCGTTAAAAGGAGAAACAAAGTATTTAGAGGTGCATCCGAAAGTAGCAATAAATGAACAAGATCAATATGTTTCACTTAATGCCTCAACACCTGTTGAAATTAAGGCAGAAAGACAAAATCTGTCTGTTAACATTGAAGTTATAACTGTTAAAAATAATAGTCTTACCGTTGATTTTCAAGTAAATAACGGTGATGAAATGGATTGGAACTTTGGTTTCTATAAGGATTTTGCACGAAATGATGTCGTTTTAGTTAAGGCAACAGAAAAGGAAATATATAAAGAACCAATTCAACATTCAGTCAAAACTATTAATAAGAATGAATTACGATTTAGGAGTACATTCGATATTAGCAATCTTGATGATTTTAGCCTAAAAAATTATGTAATAAAGGTTAACTTGGGCTCTTTGAGTGCAAATATCCCTGTTGAATTAGAGAAAGTTATGATCGATTTTTAATGGAATATATAAACTAATGAACCAATCAGCAACTACGAAAGTTGGTTTATTAGTAAACAGAAGTTAAAATTTTTGAAGTTCTTTCGCACTTTTCAATCTTCCCATCGAGCGCGATTCAGCAGCATGAATTGTGCTCTTTCTTTATGTATAGGACTAGGTTGTTGTCATAACAAATTTAAAGCAAATAGAATATTGTGAAGGTTGACACTTAAATCATGGGGTGCGTTTCTGCTAAAAGCAGGAACGTGCTTTTTTTCTTTTCCTTGTATTGTAAAATTAATGAATGAATAAAAAATTTAAAGTTTTTATTGAGAATAAACTTTTAGTTTGTTCGTTGTACTTTATGAAAAGGCTTTTTCAATTAAATAAGGGGAGAAGTAAATGAAAAGTTCATCGACCAACTTTATCACGAGATTAAAAAAACAAAAAGAAGATGCACTCGATTATATTATTAATGCTTATATGCCACTCGTGAAAACAATCGCTACAAAAATTTTACACAATATGAAGCGAGAAGATATTGATGAATGTATCAATGACGTTTTTCTAACGGTTTGGCAAAATGCTGATCAATTTCAAGGTGAGACAAAGGAATTTAAAAAGTGGATTGGTATGATTACGAAATATAAAGCAATCGACCGATATCGCCAAGCAGAAAAACAATTCGCCCGTGAGCAATCGGATGCGTTACTAGAACAAAAAGCTAGTTCTTTACACACAGATAGATTTGTCTTGCAACGAGAAGATAAAAATGAATTATTACTAGCAATTAGTCAATTAGAGGAAATTGACCGCGATATTTTTATTATGAAGTATTATTTAGAGCGACCAAACATTGAAATAGCAGAAAATCTAGGTCTATCGAAGGCTGCTGTAGACAACCGTCTATATCGAGGAAAGAAGAGATTAGCTACAAACACGAAATTAAAGGAGCGGTTTTTATGAGTATGAAGGAATGGACGGATTTAGACATCGATAATCTTGAGTTACTAGAGGTTACAGATATCGAAAAGGCACGCGTCAAACAGCATGTACTCAAAAAGCGTAAAAAAGCGCATATTTGGCGTAATATCGCAGTCGCTTTTGCAATGATTATTGGTACAGGATTTGCTTTCGGGGGTTCATACATGGTAGATGCTGCTCAATCATTAATCAATCAATTATTTGGTTCAAAAGAAAATATAATGCAAGCTTACCCTGAAGAGAGCCAAGAAGAAATTAGTTTATTCGAAGGACACTTAGAAATCGCAGAAGAAAATTTAACAGAAGAAGAATTCGCCAAATATACTCAATTAATCAAAGAACAGACCGAGATATGGAGTAAGGTGCGGGAAGAGAATAGAGAGCCTGATGAAAGAGAAGCAGCGAGATTACACCAACTGGGAGAATTACAACATTCTATCTCTGGAAAATTTGCATTAAAGGAAGCCCAGCAGTACGCAAGTTACACCATTACAAAACCAACATATATACCTGAAGGATATAAACAAGTTGACGAAAGCTTCGCTATTTACAATGAAGGAGAGGAACCAGTTTCATCATTTGATTATAGAAAGGGAGAGTTTGGGTTTTCAACACAACAGCTGAAAATTAATCAAAAAGATGGGATAGAAAATCATGCAGATGGTTTTTTTGAAAAACCCGAGTCCTATTCTTTAAATGGATTTGCATTTGATTATGTTTATTCTAAAGAAGAGAGGGTTGGTATGAGAGTAACTGTACCAGACAAAGGATATAAAGTCGTAATTATTGCAGAACAATTGTCAAAAGAAGAAATGGAAAAAGTATTACTGTCTATGGTAGAAAAGTAAAGGGACTTTTCAATATGGGATTATTCCTATGTATTATCATCCTCATAATAAATTAATGGTGCTTTAGTTAGAGAAGAACATTTGATTTTATGATTGTAATCATCAATTAGTTATTCCATTATGAAAGGGCGCAACTAAGTAACAAGCATAAACGCTAATTTTACTTTTTTAGGCCATATTCCCGAATCGGGCGCATTTCCAAAGTAGAAATTGCGCTCTTTGTTTTTGTATAAGGGCTTTTTCTATAGCAGGAAATGCCCTGTTTTCTTTTGTTGAATAATATTCAGAAAATCCCGACTATTAATTATGGTATTATTGTAAAATTTATACATAGTAGTAGGAGGGGCTTTCTGTGAAACCAAATAATATTCTGCTTACCAGTTTTATTTTTTTAGTTTTGGCTATCATTGTCTTAGTATTCCAGCCTAGTTTTTTGGGTCCATTAAGTTTTATTTGTCCTGGAATTTTAGCAATCATTTCAATTATTTTCCTATGTATCTTTTTAAGAATACGCCTTTCTTTAAAATGGCCAACATTAATAATTATCTTCCTTGGGTCAGTTTTTTTATTATTAGCAATATATTTTCTTGTAGCACTTATTGGTTTTACTTTCACTATTTTTCATTCATAAATGTTCAATAATTGTGAACAAGACCCGAGTAATGATCGGTTGTCAGTAGTCCACTTTTCTGGTTTTAAAAATTTTAGGGCGAGATATTCACGATGCAATAATATAAATATTTAAGGCAATCCTAATCATATAAAAATTATGGGAGTGATTGCTATTAATAAGGTAGTGTTAATGCTTGGAATGCTGTTATTCTTTGTTGCAGGAAATGTATCTGCTTCTGAATTTGTAGAAACAGGAAAGGAAGTGGAAGTAAAAGATCAAGCAACAAAAATGTTTATATATGAATCATTGCAAACATGGATGACTCATGACATATCGGATTTTTATCATAAAAAATACAAAGCAAATTCAGTACAATGGGGAGGACCAAAGCCAGAGGAAATCCGTATTTGGATAAAAGGGGTTAAACCAACCCCAGAAAATAGAAAAGGATATACTCATCTGATCAGAGTTTTTTTACCTTATGAAAATGTCATTGTGGATGATAAAAGGGAAATAAAGGCAGCCGATACATTTGTTTATGCAGTTAATGCAGGTCTACTCTCTCTTTGTCCGGAATCAGGGAAATCTGAAAAAGAAATTAAATTAATTAATTCTTACCATAAGGTGCTCCCTTAAATAAGGGTGAAAAATATTTAGTGTCATCCTTACTAGTGACACTTTTATTTTTTAAATTAATGATCTTTACAGAAATGTTGTAATAAAAGAGGAAGTGTTTGGTGATTTAACGCTGCGTTAGTGAAAGAGGAAATAATGGATTTTATAATGTTGATCATATTATCATCCTATTTTTGGTTTCTTGGTTTGAACCATTTCAGGTTCTTCGTGGAGGGACACAGGGACAGGTCCCTCGTCCCATCTGTGAAAAGGTTTATTTTATAAAACTACAAAAAAATAGTGGGACAAAGCTAATTAATCATGCGATTGGTTTATTTTGAAAGAAGAATGAGTTCGAAATGTGATAAATGAAGAGAGATGAGATGTTAGATTTGGTGGTAAGGAATCGTTTGATATTAACTTTAATAATAATTTCCATACACATGCTAAAAGTCCTGCAAGAAATATAGAAAAATAGTAATTGATAGGGCATTATTCTTCCAGCTATTTATCTAATTACAAAAAAATGGTGGGACAGTGAACCTGTCCCTATGTCCCTTGCAGCAAGTGGTACTCAAATTTCCAATTTAGTTAACATAAACATCCATTATCGGTAATGAAAAAGGGATCTTCGACTGGAAGATCCTATTATGCCGCTTAGTATAGCAACTGGCTTCGTTCTGTCAGTAATCTCCTATTTCATTTTCTATTTTGCAATGTTTATGTCCCCATTAATAAAAAATAAAACTCAAAAGTCTTCAAAGGGAATGGGGTTAGGAACTACTCCTCCTGTGTGTATTCTTGTGAGAAAATGGTGGAACACTTTGTGGATGATGAAATACATTTTCGGGATCATATTTTGTTTTTACATTTTGAAGCCTTTTAAAGTTTTCTCCCCAATAGGCATCCCCAAAAACTTTGATAAATTCGTCTGGAACGTTAACATATGAACCAACCGTATATGGTTTTAACAACTTACGCACTTTTTCGACTGATGCAAGACTACTAGCTTCTTCTGATGGATCAACCCAGGTAGCATTCCATTCCGTGTAAAACAGTGGAGTGCGCCAGTAGAAGGCTGTTTTGTCTTTCGGTACGTTTCTAATGGCACCTCCCCAATTTTGAAAATAAAATTCAGTTTCTGTTCCCGGTGCTTTTTCTAAAAATTCCTTCATGACGGCAATTGGTTCTTCTGTCCAAAGGTTTTTGCTCCAAGACGAGGAAAATTTAAAATTTTGGTCTGCAAAGGGTGGTTCCGGAGAATCGAGGAAATCGATACACTCTGGATATGAAAGTGTTTTTATAACTATTTCTGTTGGTGTACCAGCACATAGTAAAGGTGCTAAAATTTGTTTCAACTCAGAAGTGGAACCCAAGAAAAGTCCAGTTGCATGACATAGTCCATTTACTTTGCTGAGAATCTCAAGTATGCACCCTAATCGTTCGTCTACAAACGGCATCAAATTTTGCCAAGCTTTAAATACCGTTTCCAGTTGCTCCCATGGCCAAACAATATTAAAGACCGTCGCGGTTTTGGGGGCGGGATGAACTTTAAACGTGTATTCGGTATTATATCCAAAGGTACCGCCACCGCCGCCTCTAGAGGCCCAAAATAAGTCCTTATTGTGGGATGAATTTGCGCGATGAATCTTTCCTTTTGCATCCACCATCTCTAGTTCGAGGAGGTTATCGGATATTAAACCAATTGACCGTGAAAGTACTCCAAATCCGCCGCCGGTCGTAATTCCACCAATCCCAACGGTTGGACTATCTCCAAACACCGCCATGAACCCTTCTTGGGCTAATTCTTTTACAAGAGGGCCCACGCGAATTCCCGGTTGAACGGTAGCAATTCCCTTTTCCTTATCCAAGTGAACTTTATTCATATCGCTCGTATCAATAACGAGTCCACCCTTTACAACGGAGAACTTCTTATCTAGAGCATGGCGGCCACTTCTGACACGTAATGGAACATCATGCTCACGAGCCCATTTAATGGCATTACTTACATCCCATTTATTTTGTGCAAAAACAAAGACAAGAGGAGACGTATCAACATAAGGGTTCCAATTCTTAACCGCTTCCTTATAGCCTGGGTCTCCTTTGAAGACTACTCGTCCTGTTAACCGTGTAGATCCCATGTATTCAACTCCCAATAAATATTTAGATTACATATCTATGAATTATCTTATGAAATACAGAGTAAATTTCTTGTACTTATTAACTATGGATCCCGTCCATAAGATCGGATTTTCAACGATAAGTAGCTTGGGATGTTAAAAATGGGTGACTTCACATTGAGGTGGTGTTCGAAGATTTGTACGGAAATCGTTTTGACTTAATTCAACCAAAGGATTCATCTAATACCTGAAAAAGGTATATAAGGATAAGTCTAGTTTTATTCCAGAAAAGGGCGCTTTAATGAAGTAACTAAAGCCTACATTCTCACTAATACACCGAGAATGTAGGCTTTTTATCTTTCAAAATCCATAACTTTGTAAATCCTCAATCCTTGAAGTTATACCGATGGTAAATGCAATGGCAACATGTGGCAAACATTGTGACAATAACTGGAAAAAAATAATGGCAGAAGGTACATTCTTATGGCAGTAATCACGGCAATGCTAATCGGTAATGGAATTACATAAAATCATAGTTTGTTTTTTGGGGGAGACGCACCAAAACAAACAGATTATCTTAGCATAAAATGGATAATATTTTTAATGGAGTGGGTACTATGAAGGCATTTAGTTTATGGTCATTAATTTTTAAAGTTTTAGGGATGCTTTCCTATGGATTCAACTGGAGTATAGAAGGATATTTTGAACCTATTGTGCTCATGGGAATGGTTTTTTTATTAATTGGAGTTGTATTTAGTTTTGTCGCTATTGCTAAAAAGGAAAATGGTAGTATTAAATTCATTTCACTAGCGTCCTTTTTTATCATCCTATTTTTGGTTTCTTGGTTTGAACCATTTCAGGTTCTTCGTATAATGACTTGGCTAAAGAATGTTACATAACTAACGGAAGCTTGTAAATTTCACATATCTTCCCTATTTTCAATATTCCGAACGGGCTCTTTTCGAGTGTAGAAATTGCGTTCTTTCTTTATATAAATGGCAATTTTTGTTGAAGATCGGATTACAGAATAGAATCAAACCTTTTTATAAAAGTTGTCCGATACTTCACCAAAGAAAGAATCCATTTTTTTAAATCATTTTTTCAAAACGGGTCTTTTAGGATTTGTGAGGTATTTTTGATCAAAATTTATTTTAAAGCTACAGAAGTGCCTCTCGCTGCAATCAACAACCCAGTTTAAAATACCCTTAATAAAAACCTCCCTTATGTATTTTCCTGCGTATTATTACAATTCGGGGAATACA
>CALCRD010000110.1 GCA_937894355.1 uncultured Bacillus sp. | reverse complement strand
ACTGCCAAGCCTGTAGTGGACTTTCACCACCAAGTTATCGCCCATGCCGGGCGCACCACAAAAAAAGAGCAGAAACCAATTTCCTTGGTTTCTGCTCCCTAGCTACTACAACGTTAGTTCAACCTGATGTTCAATTCCATCGTCCTTTAATTCGAAGCACGGACCAGCTACAGTATCGGAGATAGCAATCTCCATGCCATCAACCAGCAATTTACTTTGCGCATTCTCAATTCGGCCAGACTCATTTTTTACCGTAATAAAATAACGAGTTGCCCCAAAACGATAGGTTACAGAAAAACCTGGCCAATCCGAAGGTATCCGCGGATTTACATAGAGCTCACCTGCACGGCGCCGAATTCCCAGAATCCACTCAATTCCAGCTTGATACATCCATCCTGATGCACCCGTGTACCATGTCCAGCCTGACCGACCCTCGTTTGGAGCAGCTGTGTAAACATCTGCCGCCATCACATAAGGTTCACCAGTGTACTGTCTAACTTCATGATCGGTGCGAGTATGTGTCATCGGGTTAAGCATATTAAACATTTCTAATGCCTTATCGCCATGACCAAGCTGACACCAAGCAATAATTCCCCAAATTACCCCATGAGTATATTGGGCACCATTTTCTCGGAGTCCTGGAGGATAGCCTTGGATATAACCAGGACTTGGCTCCGTCTTGTCAAAAGGCGGTGTCAATAGCCGAATCACAGACAAATCACGTTCAACTAACTCACGATCAAACGAATTCATCGCCTGAGCAGCTCGGTCATCTGGCGCTCCTCCTGAGATAACCGACCACGATTGGGCAATAGCATCAATTCGGCATTCCTCATTTTGGATTGAACCGAGCCATTGGCCTGAATCGGTAAAGGCTCGACGGTACCATTGACCATCCCAGCCATGCTCATTAAGTGCCGTAATCAATTGCTGACGGTTTGTCTCAAAAGATTCAACTAGTTCCTTATCACCCCGTCTACCACTAATTTCTTGGAAACGATTCAAAATATCACAAATGAACCAGCCTAGCCACACACTTTCACCGCGACCCTCGGCACCAACAAGATTCATTCCATCATTCCAATCGCCTACGCCAATTAGCGGCAATCCGTGCTCTCCTTTTCTGCGTAAACTAAGATTTATTGCCCGGATACAATGCTCATAAATTGTTCCGAACTCATCTGAACGTACAGTTTCCTCATAACGTTCATGTTCACCCTCACGCAGTGGTTCACTAAATAAAAACGGCGCCATTTCATCTAAAATTGACCGATCACCCGTATGCTCGATATACCTTGAAACAGCATATGGCATCCATAATAAATCATCCGAGAATAACGTGCGAATTCCTCGTCCAGTTTCTTCATGCCACCAGTGCTGCACATCTCCCTCAAGATATTGGTGAGAGGCATTTAGGATAATTTGGGCTCTTGTTTTTTCAGGCATGGTATGCAAAAGTGCCAGTGAATCCTGGAGTTGATCCCGAAAACCGAAAGCACCACCTGCTTGGAAAAAAGCAGATCTTGCCCACATCCGACAAGCTAGCGATTGGTATAATAGCCAACCATTTAACAGGATATTCGTTTCCTGCGATGGAGTTGCAACCGTAATTTGATCCAAATGGTGCTGCCAAAAGTCGGAAACCTCTACCATCGCTTGTTCACATGCTGATGCTACTCGATATTTTCTTACTAGATTAAGTACTGCTTCATTGGAATCCTCACAACCCAATAAAATATAAACAGTTTGCTCACTATTTGGTGCCAATGTAAGTTTACTTTGAACTGCCCCACACGTTTCATGATACGTTCCTGTCCGATTTGATAAACGAACCCGCTCCAATGATGCTGGATGTTCTAAACTCCCATTTCGCCCAAGGAACTCTTCACGATCAGCCGTCCAAGACAGCCCCGGAACTTGATTAGATTCCCCGTTTGCTGTAACACCAACATCCTGCTGATGGTAGATTCCTAAAAAGGCTTTGGCATCCCGAAAAGTTTCCTGGTACATATTTTGAGCCGTCATAACTTGATCTGTATCAATCCACTCCGTCACAATATACGGTGCATTACTTTGTCGCTGCACACCTAATACCCATTCTGCATAATACGTCAAAGAAATATTTCTTTGCTCTGGAGTATTGTTGTGGAGCTTTATTTTAATAATTTTCACAGGGTCTTCTAGTGGAACAAACACAGTCATCTCATGTTTAATCCCATTTCTTTCATGATCAAACCGCGAAAAACCTCTTCCATGGGTAATTTTATAAGCGGCTTGTGAATGAACTGCCGAAGGTGAAGCAGACCACACATCACCATAATCATCATCTCTTAAATATGCCGTTTCCGTCGGCGGGTCTAATACTGGGTCATTTGACCACGGTGTCAACTTACATTCTCGGCTGTTCCTCCACCAAGTATATCCTGTCCCCATTTCAGAAATTAGACAGCCAAATTTAGGATTGGCCATGACATTGATCCACGGAGCCGGCAAATTATTTCCATTTTTCATCAAGATGCGATATTCTTTCCCATCAGGTGAAAAACCGCCCCAGCCATTAAAATTCACCCAATCCTTCGTATCTTCAAGCTGCGCTGGAACTAGAGATTCAAAAACTTTATCCGTTTTTGCTTTAACTACAAGCTTCTTAGGTAAAGCGTCTTTTGGATTGGCTTTTTGCAAGCGTATTTGCGACTTAAAGCTCGCTCCCCCTGCTTGTAGGATAATTCGGGCAACCGACATTAATAACGATTTATCCGCTGCCTCCAACTGATTTGCGGCAATCACATATACACCAGATAGTTCAAACCCAAAACGGTCCACTCCATGTTCAGCCGCACGTCTGAGTGCTTCTTGGAGATTTTGATGGTAGCCTTCCTCAGACTCATTTAATAAAACAAGATCAAAGTAAACACCAAAGCGACGTAAATATTCGTGACCGGTCAACATTTTAATAGCGAATGCCATATGGGTAAGGTTATCAATTCGTAAAAGCACAACCGGGCGATCTCCCGAAACACCATATGACCAAAGACCAGACTGACCTTTACTGTTAGCTAATATACTCTGTTTTCGGATATCCCGGAGCGGTGTTGTATATAAAATCTGTCCTGCTAAAACCTGGAGATTAGTCGCTTCTCGATTGGTTAAATGCAGATTTCGTAACTCAATTTGTCCGCGGTTCCAAGCTAATTGAAAAGCATGCTCCACAGCTTGATTAGGGATAAATCGAGTTACGATGTCAATAGCCTCTTCCCTTGTCTCACTTACTGAAGTTACGGCAACTAATTGAATCTGCTCCCCAGCCTTAATACTGATTCGCCGTCTCATCACAAAGACCGGATCTGCAACTGAACCTACTTTACCTCGTAAGCGATTGCGAATTCCCTGTGGTTCTGAAAGGCGATTACCTCGACCAATAAAGCTAGAACGATCTGTTTCATACTCCACATTCCCGATTGAATCACCTTCAACCATCAACGAATGTGCTGACCAAAGTGTCGTGTCCTTATCTTCACGAGGTCTGCGTCCAGCAACAAGGCAGTTATTTTCCGCATCAAAAGCAGTCCGAATAAACAACTTACTGAAAGCCGTATGGGCAACATCAGCAATTGGGTTAGACAATGCCAGTTCAACAAATGTCGTGACCTCTAACACCCGGGTTTCTTCACTAGTATTCATCAAGGATATTCGCCGCACCTCAGCATTCCATTCCGGCGAAACACAAATCTCCATACTCGTTTTTATTTCTCCATCAACCCGCATGAAAGTTGCCCGATCCAGACCAAATCGAATTCTTTGTTCTGGTGAATCAACCCGACATGGCTGGTACGATGGTGACCACAGCTTATCATTTGTGATATCGCGGATGTAAACATAATTCCCCCACGAATCCAACACCGAATCTTCGCGCCATCTAGAAACAGATAAACCTTTGTATTGGCTATAACCACTCCCAGTATTAGTCACTACTGACGTGAATGTTCCATTGGAAAGAACGGACACCTCTGGGATTTTCGTGTGTGGTGAAGCATATTCTCTTAGTGCAGTAACATCCTGAACGATTTTTGTAAAAGGCTCATGCACACGGTTTAACGCTGGATGCTTAATAAACTTCGGTGTCTTAGGAATTCTTTCCTGTAGCAACAGCTCGGCTGACTTTACCTGCTTGTTACGATGGAATCGTTCGACCATTGTTTTTGGCAGTAGCACATTTGCTAATGTTAGCATGCTCATCCCCTGATGATGAGCCATAAAACTGCGGACTACCATATGGTTCTTGTCTTTAGGAAGCCGCTCACTGGTGAAATCTAGCGCTTCGAAAAATCCATAGGTGCCACGACCATTTAGCGATTCAATTTTTTTCAAAGAATCTAGTGCTGCATGTTTAGCAAAAGGTAAAGCCAGAATCGTTGCATAAGGAGCAACAACCAAGTCTTGTTCAAGTCCTCGTTTGAATCCTAAACCTGGAACTCCAAAGGCTCGATACTGATAATTCATTTGAAAATCGAAAGCGTAATAGCCCGACTCAGAAATTCCAAATGGAACGTTTCTTTGCTGTGCATATTGAATCTGCCGGTCAACAACCGCCCCATAAGTGCTTTTCCAAAGCGTATTTTGGTAAGTTCGCATTAATAGCCATGGCATTAAATACTCAAACATCGTACCCGACCACGAAAGTAAGACAGGTCGTTTACCCATCTTCGTCATGGTTCTTCCAAGTGAATGCCAATGAGAAACAGATACTTGCCCAAGGGCTATGGCCACAAAGCTCGCTATCCTAGCTTCTGAAGCCATCAAGTCATAAAGGACCTCATCACGTTCACCCCGATCAGCGTTATACCCTAATGAAAACAAGGTTGCTTTATGGTCGTAAAGTGGTCGGAAATTAGTTTCCTCGGTCAATTTTTCCATACGGGCTAGTAGTCGAGTTCCTCGTTCCTTCCAATCAACCTTAACATTCATATTATCCCGAAGCTTTTCCGAGACAGCAGGTGTGATTTCTTCGGAAAAAGCAATTTTAAGCGAATGATCCTGATGAACAGGAACCGGTGGTTTTTCCTGATGCTGATAAGAATCCAGCCACTCACTTAAACCTTCCTTAACAGTAATCAAACAACCAACAAGATTCCCAGAATCAACGGTAGAGACATACATTGGCGACAGAGGTCTTAGTGTGACAGTGTCATACCAATTGTAAAGATGTCCTTCCCACTTCTCCATTTGTTCGACGGTGTCAATAGTTCGCTCCAATCTTTCGATTAATCCTGGTGTATTGATAAACTCAAAATCCCTAGCAGCTAATGCACATGAAAGGTACAAGCCGATATTCGTCGGTGAAGTACGGTGTGCCACCCCATTTGCAGGCTCCAATTGTACATTGTCTGGAGGGAGCCAGTTTTCGTCTTCGGTTACATAGTCTTCATAAAAAGACCAGATTTGCTTGGCAAGGTTGGTTAAGTCTTCTTTTTCATTATTGGTAAAAGAAAGTCGCTCAGCTTCAGATGGTTTATCCAACCAACCAATAATAAATGGAGCGCATGCCCATAGGGCACATAACAAAATCCCAACGGTTTGAACGGCAATATGCTGATTAAAAAGTGAAGCTATCAAAACCAAAGTAATCAGCAGGTACCCACCGTACATCCCGTATAGGGCGGGGGCTCCCTTTTGGTTACTCTTTCGATCTTCCTCAACCGAAGGAACCCATTCAAGCAAACGCCGTTTAGAGAAAAGCAACCTGAACATCGTTCGACCTATCCCGTCTAACATAAGAACAATTTGAAAAGGTAAGGTAACAAATCCTACTAACAATTGACCGGCAGTATATAAAAGACCTTTTGTTTGTTTAAAAAAGGATCTAATCGTAGCCAATTGATAAATGACCGGTGAAAACAACGTTGCAACCACTAAGGCTATCCAGCGAAGTGGCGACCCTGGAAGAACTGTCAGAGCTAAAAGTAAGATGACAAACAGCAAAGGTGAAAGTAAGCTCCGGCGAATATTATCAAAAATCTGCCAACGAGTCAGGATAGATAAATCAACTGGAACTAACTCTCCTCTTGAATTAAACGCTTTCGGCCTTAGCCACATTAACAGCTGCCAGTCTCCTCTAACCCAGCGATGTTGCCTTCTTTGGAAGGCACTAAACCGAGCCGGATGATGATCGATTAACTCGATATCGGAAAGTAACCCAGCACGTAAGAAACCGCCTTCCAGTAAATCATGACTCAATACCCTGTTTTCTGGAATTCGATCACAAAGAACTTGATAAAAAGCATCAACGTCAAAAATTCCTTTTCCTGTAAAAATCCCTTGTCCTAGTCCATCCTGATAGGGATCTGACACAGCAAAGGCATAGGGGTCCACTCCCGGGTCTGCTGACCAAAGACTGGCAAACCTTGATTTCATCGCCGCTTCATGGCTCATACCAATTCTTGGTTGCAATACACCATAGCCTTCAACCACTCTAGTCCGCGTTTTATTTAGCCGTGGACGATTATATGGAAGATGAAGCGTACCAATCATTCGGTTGGCACTCTCGAGCGGAAGTTGAGTATCTGCATCTAGCGTTATGATGTACCGGATTGAATTGACCTCTTCTACTTTTCCTTCAATAACATTAAAACTTGTATCCTTGCTGCCCTTCAAGAGTTCGACAAACTCTACTAGCTTGCCTCGCTTACGCTCCCACCCCATCCAGGAGTTTTCAGACGGATTCCATAGCCGCTTTCTTTGAAATAAAAAGAATCTTGTTTCTGGATATAAGCGATTTAATTTTTGAATACCCTGTTTTGCCGCATTCAATACAACTTCATCCTGCTTGAGAATTTCTTCATCAGCATCAGCGAAATCTCCAAGCAAGGCGAATTGCAGATTTGAATCCCTATTGGCCAAATAATGCAATTCCAGCCGTTCAGTCATCTCTTCCACTTCCTCAATCTTTGACCAGATAACAGGAATGACCACAAAGGTCGCAGCTTCAGAAGGTATTCCTTTTGAAAAATCATATCTTAGCAATGGGATAGGTCGCTTAATTTTTTCAATCGACCAATGTGCCGCTGTGATTCCCCATTCCAAAGCAGGAATGGACAGCGCAATCAACATGACCACCCATTCCATTGGCGTAAAATACCCATCCCAAACAATAAAAAGGGACAAAGCCATTAAGGCAATGACAAAATTGATCGCAACCATATTAAAGTACGTTCCCGTTGCCCGGCGCAGTAAACCCGTTTCTGGCATCGTTCTTGGTTTACCACACATTTTCAATGCCTGTCTCAAATTCGTAATACCCTCGGCCTCAAACAGATAATATGGGACAAATGCTTGCCGATCTGGTGGTTTGGTAATCAGTTTTGAAGATTTGGTAACAGTCTTTCTGACTTCTCGATTTGGAGAAGTACCACCATTTACCGAGGGTTCCTGATTACATTCCCCAGCTTGAGTTTTAACCTCACCCTCTTCATATCCATCTCTTTTTATGTACTCATTCGCAAGTTCTACTGCCTTTGCTGCAACAAGGTTTTCAGGAAGGTTTACCCGGAGCGCAATTTGTTGCACTCTTTTCCTCACTGTATCCCTGCTTGAAAAATCTAATTTAGCATAGGTTCCTGCTTCTTCAGTTTGTAAGGTTTGTTCAACCATGCTGATTTTTTCAAAGGCTTCCTTCCATTCCCAACGCGAAAGCATTCGTAAACTAGTAATAATATTGCCAGCCTTCACTTGATAGCCAGCTTGAACTTGATATTCATAGGATAGAATGTGATCCAAGCTCTCAGGCCCATTCTCCAATTTGCAGATGAGCCATTCTCCAACAGTCGCCGAATAATCTGCCCGTTCCCGAAGATGTTTAATTAAATGCACAATCAACGGACCAGAAAGAGGCATTTCCTGTCCAGCATTCTCTAATGCTAGCTTCAGTTTTTCAGGTGTAATCTCCGTTTTTGTTTCAATGTCGGAAAGAATTTTTTCAACTAAGATACAAACATCGCGACGTTCCTTTATAGTATCCATAATCTCTGACAGACTTTGAAACAATGCAACCCTCATAATGAGTGGCATCGACCATACCTCAGTCATTTTCAAAACTGATACTTCTTGATACGACTGAAGGTAGGACAGGAAGGACTCCTTATCCAAATTGCCATTCGTATGCTCAATATAATCCTTACAGATAGAAAAAACTCTCGACTCCCCCGTTTTTTTTAGATGGGGAAAAGAGTTTTCTAATTTTTTCGTTAACTCCAGCTTTACACCCAGGGCCTGTTCTTCTAAAAATTCAGCATTATCTAGGAGCCATTCTTCAGCAGGCTGCGCACATGTGGAATCCTCTTCTCTGAGATCATTAACAAAACTACGTAATTTCTCAAGATCGGCTTCTGTCACCTTCCAATAGCGAGTTAATCGTTTTCGACTAATGAACGGATCATGGTTTAATGCTAATTTGTGCGCCTCTTCTCTAAGTTGTTCTTTATTCAGAATCATTTTAGTTTTCCCCCAAAAAATAGCATTTCGCAAATATCATGTATATTGATAAAATTTTCCCATTCTGAGGAGGATTTATGCATGAAAGGTACAAAAAGCATTTTAAAGCACCAAAATCACATCCTAAAACTTCTAATATAAAAAGGAGCGAAAATGATTTTTGCAAAAAAAATAGGCGACCCCATATGAATGGAGCCACCTAATGTATCATTTTCTATTTAACAGCATTATTTTTATACTGCAGCATTTTTCTTTTTTAAAAAATATCCGATAATTGGTCTTCTTCGTTCAATTAAATTATTGCGATTATCAAAAAATGAAGACAATCTTCCTCGAAACACCAATCTAAAGCATGGTATATTTTCAAAATCATGTGGTGTGACAAGTGAAAGCGGCTTATTAAACGGTAGTTCCAATCCGGTTCCATCTAAAATTGTTGCAACAAAGTGGGAGCAAAAAAAGGCTTTGTCCCGATCAAACTTCTTATTCAAAAGGACAGCAAATAACCCCAGCAGGTTATATTTATATTCTTGTTGTTGCTTTTCTATTTCCTTAATCTTTGTGAGCATTAGCAAATATTGTGCCTCAGTAATAGGACATGTATAAATGGCACTTTTAGCATTAAACATAAGGGGTCCCTGAACGTCTTCCAGCACAAATCCACCAATAAATGGGTTGATTGGTTTTTTCCTTCCAAAACTATACACTTCTTTAAGTTGTGGATCAAACGAAATAGACGCATGGTTCAAGGGTTGTCTAGTGAAAACTTTTATGATTCTATTGAGCATGGTTCCAGTGTCCGTGAGAAGGATATAAACATTTCTTTCTCGCATATCATTCTCCTCCATCATGAAAAAGATAGCTTAGTAGAATAGACTAGCTTTTAGTAATTTTTTTGATTCTATAGTATTTAAGCAGGATTCCCATTAATGAATCCTTACTAACTTTCTTAATCTTATTTTAATCGAAATTCCCGCAAAATGTAACATGCAATCGACTTATTTTTACATAAGACCTAAGACCTAGCAGATTACGAGACTTTTTTTACGCATAAATGAACGAAAAAAATTCCACTATTCATCATTCTAATCTCTTTGTTCAAGTATTTAAAGGGCAAATTTTAATTTCTTGTGCTTTTAACTTATTTTGTGGCAAAAATAAAGCGACCGGTAATGTTACCCAGTCGCTTTTCAAGAAAAATATTTAGCTTTTTTTAAGATTTCATTCCGGTGTAAATGTGAATAGCATCTCTTAAAAAGACTGCGGTCCCGGGTTGCTCTGAATCATAATGAGCAGTGAATCTTTCATCATCAACATACATTTGCGCAAGTCCTGCATGAGCCTCTTTACTGTATTCAGTCCAATAAAATGTGAGCCATTGCTTGTGCAGATTGGCTGCCTTTTGGGCTAATTCTCCAGCTGGATTTCCCGTTTTAAACGCTGCTGCTAAGGTTGAATATAGTTCTTCGGCAAGTGCTGTAACGGCATCATGTTGTTCCTGAGTCATGTTCATCACTTTTGCATTGGACTTTTCAACGGTGTCTTTTCCATATTTTTCGCGAATTTCCTTACCATACTTTTTCTCATTTTCATCAATCATCTTTTTCTTAAAGCCTTCAAACTTTTCTTGATCACTCATGTTCATTCTCCCTTCTGTTAAAGCAATTGTTTTATTGACATTGGCAATTAATTGGTCTAATTGATTTCTTTTTTCCAGGAGTTTTTCACGATGTTCACGCAGTGCAAGTGCTCCATCAAAAGCTGGGGCCGATACTATGTCTTTTATGGCCTCTAAGCTCACGCCTAATTCTCGAAAAAACATGATTTGCTGAAGCTTATCGACCTCCGCTTGACCATAAATCCGATATCCAGATGAATTGATTCTTGCCGGCTTAAGAATGTCAATTTCATCATAATATCTTAGCGTTCTTGTGCTTATTCCTGCTATTTTAGCTAATTTTTGCACCGTATATTCCATCCTGTCACCTCCTGATAAATTCACTTTACACCTTTACGCAACGTCAAGGTCAACTACTTTTTTGTAAAAAAACAATCATATTTTTTCTGTAAAAAAATTGTCACATCTTACCAAATAAAAGGGAGGCTTTTAAAATAAGGATTGGATTTTTCTGATAATTGCGGTATAGTACATTATATCAGTAATGTACTAATTCACCATACCGACAAGGAGGTGCAATGGTGATCCTTAATCAGGATGGAATGAAACCGATTTATGTTCAAATAGCCGAATGGTTAGAAACGGAAATATTAAGCGGCAACATCAAGGATGATGAAAAAATCTACTCCCAGTACCAACTTGCAGAGATGTTCACGATTAATCCAGCAACGGCAGGAAAAAGCCTTAATATCTTGGCCAATGAAAATATAGTTTATAAAAAACGCGGTCTAGGAATGTTTGTATCACCTAA
>CALCRD010000109.1 GCA_937894355.1 uncultured Bacillus sp. | reverse complement strand
ATTTCAAACACATTTCCGATATACTAGTTATAATAGAAGCCTGAATTCTGTTTTTTATAAAATATATCCTAGGATAACCCAAGAAAATGTATCTTGCTTAAAGAAATAAAGTATTGTAGTATAATATTTGTTTTTGGAAAAGTGAATAGCGATTCTTCTTATCAAGAGAGACTGAGGGACTGGCCCGATGATGTCTCGGCAGCAACTTAAAAATTTAAGTGTTGTGCCAAATCCAGCAAGCAGAAGCAAAAAGGCTTGAAAGATAAGAAAAGTGTTTTATAAATTATAAGACCTCTTCTTGCAGTTTGAAAAGAAGATGTCTTTTTTATTAATAAATTAACTCGTTATGCATACATTCTAAAATTATTTTTGATACAAAATGAGGTGTTAAGTTTGAGTATAGACAATAAGGGAAATCCATGGGCACTATTGCCGTTTGTTGTGTTTTTAAGTTTATTTATCGGTGCTGGTGTTATCACTGGAGATTTTTATAAATTCCCAGTCATCGTGGCGATTGCCATATCAGGGGCAGTGGCCTTAGCCATGAACAAAAAAGAATCGTTCAATCAGAAGGTTGAGATTTTTTGTAAAGGCGCTGGGGACTCGAACATTATGTTAATGGTTGTCATTTTCCTATTAGCAGGGGCATTTTCAGAAGTGGCTAAAGGAATGGGTGCGGTTGATTCCACCGTGAACTTGGCGTTATCACTGATGCCGCAAAATCTCCTTTTGGTTGGTGTATTTATCATTGCTTGTTTTATTTCTTTATCAATGGGGACAAGTGTAGGAACGATTGTTGCGCTGGCTCCGATTGGTGTTGGAATTAGTGAGCAGACGGACATTTCGTTGGCACTTTCTATGGCAACTGTGATTGGTGGAGCTATGTTTGGCGATAATTTGTCTTTTATTTCCGATACAACCATTGCTGCTGTTCGTACTCAAGGAACGAAGATGAAGGATAAGTTCAAAGTAAACTTCTTCATAGTTTTACCAGCGGCAATTATCACTCTTATTATTCTTGCGATTTTAACCATGGGTGAACAAGGTAATATTACTCAGCAATCTTATAATTGGCTGAAAATCTTGCCTTATATCCTTGTACTCATTACTGCACTAGCCGGGGTAAATGTATTCCTTGTCCTTTCCATAGGGATAGGGTTTGCTGGGGTTATTGGTTTAGCGGACGGAAGTTATACCTTCATGGGGGTTATTCAAAAAGTCAGCGACGGGTTGGCAGGCATGTATGAAATGTCATTCCTTGCTATTTTAATTGCCGGCATGGTTGCTGTAATCAAACATAATGGGGGTATTGAATATCTCCTCCATTTCGTTACCCGCCACATTAAATCGAAAAAGGGTGCAGAATTCGGTATTGCTGGATTAGTAGGTTTAACTGATTTTTCCACAGCGAATAATACGATTTCGATTATTATTGCCGGTCCACTTGCTAAAAACATTGCCGATAAGTATGGGATAGATTCACGAAGATCGGCTAGCATCCTTGATTTATTCTCATGTTGTGTGCAAGGATTAATTCCTTACGGGGCCCAATTGCTTGTTGCAGCAGGTATTGCAGGGATTTCGCCAGTAAGCCTTTTGCCATATTCATTTTATCCAATACTGACTGGTGTGTGTGGGATAATCGCCATTTTAACTGGCTTTCCCCGCTTTAGGGAAAGAGGGAAGGTAGAGGAATCCGCTAAGATATTTTTTGGAAAAATGAACTAACAAAAAAAGGTAAATAAAACGGAAATTAAAGCGCTCAGGATTAAATAATCCTAGCGTTTTTTATCTTTCCAGGAAGAATCTCCTCCCTGTTAAAAGTTTCACTGAACATTAGTTAACCACTGAGTTTTTTACTTTACAGAGCCAAAAGGAACCCGGAATATACTTTTAAAAATAGGGAATACTAAAAAATGGATAAGTTATTTAGAAAAAAATTATCAGTCATTTTACTAAGAGGTGAGAGAAGTGTCAGATAAAGAGAGTATTAAAGATAATAAATTACCAGGTTCTCTTATATCATTATTAGTATTTGGTATATTTGTTGGTGTTTCTTGGTATTGGGTTTGGGCTATATTTATATCTAGAGGTTAATGGGCAGTAAACAACATGAACCGTAATAGAAAGGAAAAATGGCTGGCCTGTTAAATTTGGCAGCCATTTTTATATTAGCTGTGTTTTTTATAAAACACAGAAAAAATCCTTACGGTTGTAAGCAAAAGCTTGATTCAATATAAGTTTTAACTTCATGAAGGCTTGGGAAGACTCCTTCAGCTTCAGCTAAAACATCCTTTGAAGGGTCTAGTAGATCCGGGACAACAATAACAGGGATTCCAGCAGCTTTTGCAGCCAAAAAGCCATTATACGAATCTTCCAAAACGAGCGTATTCTTAGGTGAAACATCTAATGCTTTGCAAGGTGCTAGAAAGATATCTGGATGGGGTTTACTTTCCGCTACCTGATCGCCGCCTACAACGAAATCAAAATAGTCGCTTAAACCTTCGTGATTTAGGTGATGGACGATATCGGCAAATTGGCTGGATGAAGCAACAGCCATTTTAATATTTTGTTCTTTTAGAAATCCCAAAATCTCAATTAGACCTGGTTTAAGGCCAAGTGTACCATTCTCTTCAAATATCTGCTTTCGTACCAACCACGATTCGTCATGCCACATTTCAACTGGTGCTAAATCACCATATTCTGATCTTAAAACACCCATAATTGCTTCGAAATTTCTACCAATAAAGCGTTTAGTAATATCAATTGAATAGGAAAAATTATATTTTTCTGCGGTACGTAACCAAGACAAGTGTCCAATTCTTTCTGTATCAAACATTAAGCCATCCATGTCAAAAATGACTAACTCTATTTTTCTAGACAAAAATCCTTCCTCCTAAAAAACAAACATTACTCTCATTATACAGTTTTTTGAGTAACATTATCAGTCCTTTACCTTCCTTTCAGTAAATCTAGCAAAAAGGTAATTACTACTTATGGATAAATATGGCGTTATTTCGGATTAAGAGGCGTTAAAACTTCAGCTTAATTTTTGTACGCAGTACCCTCAGCGGGGTATTTCGACACAAAAAGAATATTATTTTAAATAATCTGACAAATAACTCTGAAAAATAATTTATCTTTAGAATGGTAATCCTTTCTTATTACTTTTTAATTCACATAGTGATACACTTAATTTAGGAAAGTATGAAATTTTAAAATATTTATTGATGAATCGAGAAAATAACTCGTTAATAATAAGAAGTTTCAAAAACCTAGTTAATAGAGCACAATGAAAATGTTAGTTAAGCACCATTAACAAAATAATTCTTTAAATCCAAAGGGGGGGAATAGGATGAAAAAAAGTCTGTTTAACAATGGTGATGAAGTAAAGATCAGAGTCTCTGGTGAAGTAGTTACCATCTTTAAATCACAGTATGTTAAAAACATGAAAAGATACTCTTATATTGTCAATGAATATCCCAATACCTTTTTCTTTGAAGAAGAATTAGAGAAGGAAGAGTAGAAATATTTTATCTTAGATGTGAAAAATCTGTCGTCAGTGATAGATAATTAGTAAATATTTATTAAGCAGCAACTAAACAAAGGGAAAAGACCTCTTTACGTCGAAAAGATAGGTAAAGGGGTTGGTTCAATGAATAAAGTTGGATTATTAAAAAATTTAAATAATGCCAGCCGAGGAAACTTGTTTTCAATAGAGATTCCTAAGGCTACAAAAGAAGATGAAAAAAAGATTGAGGAATTGGTTGGAGAGTTAGAAAGAGATGGGAAAATCAAAGTGCGCGAATGCGTTCAGCGAGAATACTCTGTCTATGTCCATGGAATCATTAAGTATGCATCAGAATATTAAGTAGTTCCTTTCTAGGGGTATGTGGGGAAACTTAAACTTTTAGGTTGAAATCACACATTAGAATGCATGAGGAATTACTCTCATGCGTTTTTTACTGTTCGATCAACTTAATTTACAGGGTTAGTCTTTGTTTTTCCAACAAAAAAGGAGCCCTGTTAAGGATGCTCCCCATCATATTTTTCTACTCTTGTTTTAACAATCATATCGTACAATGACTGCTTCTTCCTGGTGAAAATTGCCGTTAGAATATATGCGAACATTAGCGCATATATCAATATCCCAATCAAGGTTAAATGAAGTGGCACTTCTTGATTGCCGAGATTAACTAAACGGTATATTAGAAAATGGGACAGTTCCCAAGGAATAAATTTTATTGCAGTTCTTAAAAGAGCATGGGAAAGAGTAGGCGGCAGACCCTGTTGATTTACTACTCTAATCTTAAGGACTTTTTTTCCAAAGGATTGTTTTCCTACTACCGAATCGCTTAAAATAAAATAAAGTGAGACGGGCAAAGTGACAAGCAAGAATCCAAAAAACTGAGCTACAATCAGTGAATGGGAATTGAAAAGCTTTTGGACTGAGGGAAATAAAAGATTAATTACCAAAATAACTCCAAGATAAATTAAAATGAATATGTAATCGATAAAAAAGGCTTTTAAACGCTGGAAAAATGTAGCATTCAATAAATCTTCCCCTTTCCGAAGTGGCGAAGTAGTTGATTTTAAAGTATTTGTAACTGTTGATTTATTATCATCGTAACATACATTATTATGAAGGTGCATAACGGAAGTGTGTTTACCTTTTTGTTTTTTTCACAATTTCTCCGCAATTTACGAAAAAGGGAAAACAACTCCAATTGATATTATCTATATAAATTTGTTATAATAAGGTGTTTTTAACATTACCGAGGGGGAACATTTTTTTATGTCAATCGAAGTAGGAAGCAAGGTACAAGGTAAAGTAACAGGTATCACTAATTTTGGTGCATTCGTAGAACTACCAGGAGGTACAACTGGTCTTGTGCATATCAGTGAAGTGGCTGATAGTTATGTAAAAGACGTTAACGACCATCTAAAAGTTGGCGACCAAATCGAAGTTAAAGTGATCAGTGAAAAAGAAGGAAAAATTGCCTTGTCCATCAAAAAAGCTATAGATAGACCAGAAGGACAAACCTCTTCTTATTCCCAACGCCCACCACGCCAAGGAAGAGTAGATAGCCGGTCTAAAGACTTCCGTTCAAAAGGAAACTTCAAACCAAAAGAAAATTTTGAAGATAAAATGGCTAAGTTTCTAAAGGCTAGTGAGGAAAATTTATCTACTTTAAAACGCAGTACTGAAACAAAACGGGGCGGTAGAGGCGGAAGACGCGGCTAAGTAATAGCTCGTTCTCTGAGCCTCATCATTGATAAAGGCAAGCCACAATGGCTTGCCTTCTAATGTTTGTGTAATTTTGAAAACGGTTTCATTATGTATGGTTTTTCATTCACCATTTTGTCAAAAACTTTTCAGTATTCAGTTACAATCTCAAGGGACCCCATGAAGCTCAACCCATTAGTTGACCAATTAAAATCCAAAAGATTAAAATAGTCGACAAACCTAAGGAAAGTAATGTAGTGGTGATGCTTCTAAGTGCTGACATCCGGTCTTTTACTCCAATAAAACCAATTAACCCGATGATGAAAGAAATAATAGTAAAACCAAGGATCACAATTACGGGATGAATTCCAAAGGATAGAACGAAATCAAAAAAATTTGTTGAAATGGTTATTAAAAACAACCCCAAACAAACCAATGCTGAAATGAATGAGTACAAATTAAATTTTAGCCACATTCCACATTCGCTCCTTTAATTATTACTCATCTTTATATTACTCCTTTACTAAAATAACTTCCTGTTTCAGCCGTTTAGCATTCTATAACAATTATGTTCAAATGCTTCCCCGTATTCTTGTAGAAAAATAGTTGGAATTGTGAAATGATATTCTTAAATTATCTTTCAGAGTTAAATATATAATCAAGATATAGGGGTGTAGGAATGAAATTATTAGAATCAAAAATCCTTGTTTTTGGTATTATATTTGCATTCATTGGTGGTTTCGTTTTTTACTTTTTCAACGGTGCGCCTTGGGACTTAATTTCGTATAAAAACAAAATCGGTGAGTATCTTGAGAAAAAATATGACAAGGATTTTGTGATAGAGAAGACTACGTTTGATTTCTTCCACGGAAAAACATATCATTCCTATGCTCACCCTAAGGAAAGCCCTGATTTATCTTTTTATGTTGGTCAAAATCCTTCTACTAGAGAAATTGAAGATAGTTATCTCAACCAACTATGGAACAAGCAGGCAAAGGATGAATTAGGTCCAATAGTTGAGAAATTCTTTCCAGATAATTTTAATTATGCAATTGAGATTTATCCCATAAACAAGCTTTCTATTAGAAAAGAACTACAAAATATAAATTTTAGAGAATACTCATCTGTTGAAATAGGAATTTCAATGAATAATTATGAAATAACAAATGAGAATTTTGATAGAGAAATTCTAAGGGCTTACCTACTATTAGATTCTTTGAAAGAAACAAGCATTAATATCAATCATTTTGACATTAGTTATAAAAACAAAACAATTCAATTGCAACCCGAAGAAATTCGTTCAATTAGTACCTCTATTGATTTAGAAAGATGGCTAAATGATTACAATTAAATATTTCATTAAAGGGCTCATTTCAGAAGTAAAGAGCACTTGTAGAGTGCAATATTTTATAATTGGAAAATAACAAAAGAAAAACGAGCCCAAAATCTTCAGTAAAATAAAGGATAATACTTTGAAGATTTATTAATAGAGAGGGATTGATTGATGGCAAAATTAATCCAAAGTGAATTAATTGGAGTATTTACATATATGCAGGGGAATTTGATATAACTAAAGAAGAATTTGCTGAAGAAATTACCCTCTATGCATTGAAATTAGAGCAAATTTTTACATTTATTATTGGGGGACGAAATAATGGATTTAGTAAACCAATTTTTAAACGGCATGAGATTAGCATTATCAACAGATGAACTCAGGGAACTAAATACAGCGTGCGGTGCTACAAACGAGGATATTGCTGCAATAAGGTCAGAATATCCAAATTGTCCCGAATCACTTATCTGTCTACTTGAAAATATTGATGGAACATATTGGCGCAAATATGGAGATAATAAAATTGCGGTTTGTATTTTAGGCTCAGGTGTTGAAGAAGATAGATATCCATATTATTTACTTTCTACACACCAGATGCTTGAAAGTTCAAAAGAAGAAGAAGACGTCTCCTATCTTTTAGAATACCAAGATGACGAGGAAGCTGTTGACCCTAAGATTAATCCAGTAGGACTTCTCCCAGGGACGTATATTCATTTTTCAGACTGTATGAACAATGGGGGGGCATCAAGACTCTATATTGATTTTAACCCTTCTGATGAAGGTGTATGCGGTCAAATAATTCGCTTTTTGCACGACCCTGATGAATATGAAGTGATTGCAAACAGCTTTGATGAGTATTTACAAAATCTTATTGACGGTGGTTTTATTTATTTGGAAAACGAAGAAGAGTAACTTTCTGTACTCAATGTATTGACTCTGAAATTAAATTACGCGTTTTATAAATATAATGCGATATTTTTAGATAAGTTGTTACGATGCTTTTGCCTTAGAATATTTATCTAAGTCTTATTTATTTAACAGATTTCCAAAAGAAGTCCCCTTCCTCAAGGAACGTGATGGGCAAAGC
>CALCRD010000108.1 GCA_937894355.1 uncultured Bacillus sp. | reverse complement strand
GGTGGTCCACTTTTCAATTGGAATATGGTCCACTTTTAAGTTAACACAAACATGGGGCCATCTCCATCTGTAGATTTCGGCTCATTGGAATTATCTTGGTCTTTCTTCCTCAAAGCCTCAAGCTGGCAATGATAACCAAGGAGAAATTCGCCTTTCAACTTCTTGTCATTAACAAAATCTTCCGGTTCGAACATGGTCATTACTTCAGAAATTAACTTTTGCCTGCTCCACGCTCTACCACCAAGTCTAGCTTTATAAGGTCCTAAGCCTAGTTCGATTATTCTCCAAGTGCTATAGGGATGATCAGCAAACCTTTGCATTAATCTAGCAGCATTAGTCTGGCGTTTCTCCTCAGCTTTGTTCAGTGCCCATTCTTCTAGATTGTCGGCCAATGCTAATAATCTACCATAGAGATAATCCCTTGTTTTCCTGTTCTCATCCAAGGACATACCCAATCCCTCCTTTTCATAATATTTTCTATAAAGCGCACAGGCGATGCTGAGCGTTTTATTCCATTCATAATCTTCAAGACCTACCCGATTCGAAGCACGCCTTACTGTCGATTCCACCAGGTCTATGGGAATAGGTCTACCATCTACAATACAAGGAAGAAGCCTTTCCACTGTTGCTTTTCTCAGCTTGTCATCAAGCCGCTTTCCAAAAGCCGCTTCCGCTATATCATTAGGAGCTGGAGCTCCTACAAATCTAACAGCTACCTTTTTGATTTTTCCAGTTTTACCATCTGTTACTTCTTTCCTAAGATAGTCATGAATCCAGCAACATGAGTTATGCCAATTCTCCACTCTTTTCAAGAAATCAGATCCAGTCAACTTTCGATAAAAGGTTATGGACATACGACCGGGCGTTGCAGAATCTAACCCCATTACCACAATATCTGTTGTATCTCCAAGCTCAGCACTATAACCGGCTATTCTTGCCTTCAGTTTAAGCGCGAGTTCCTGAGCAGTATAGGCCACTTGCTGCATTGTTGATTCGCTTATTGGATCATCCATTCCATATAAAGCATACGCATCCGATAAAAAGGCAGGTATAGCTTCCCCTGTAGTGGCCCAGGCCACAATTGCGCTCTCGCCATATCTATATCCTTGTCGACTAATGAGCCAGCGTAAAGCACTATGAGCTTTCTGGGTGACTTCCATCCCAATGCTACAAGCCTCTTCCGCTGAAGAAAAACGCCCTCGGAAAGTAAAACCACTAATATCATTAGATGATATTAATTTTGCGCTATCACCATCTCTTCTTATATTCCTTGGATGTTGCTCCGCTTGAGGTACTTCCTTTCCGGTCACATAACAAAGTGCTTTACCTTCTTTTATTGCAGAATAGTAATTAGTCCAGCTTTGAAACAAACTCAAATCTGTCCATACAGAAGTTTGCGGATCCCCGGTGATTTGGACAATCCAACGTACAAAACCTTCTATATCAAATTCAACCCCATGTTCAATAAGATCCTTAACCACATTTCCCCTTTCAACATATTTCAAAACAGCATTTGCTTTCGGGTGAGAATATTCTGACTCGCACCATGCCCCTAATTGTTGTAGATACCCCTTGAAATACGGTTTCTTTTTACCATTGTAATCTTTATAATCGGCTGCCACATATTGCAATTTATCACAAAGGGGATGAGGAGCTTCTCCACTTGCCCTTCCACCAGAGCCTTCTGTACACGGAATGATAGTTCTTGCATCGTCTTTCTCCACAGGTCTCGCCCAACAATAATTTCCGTCTTGATCGATCGCTATCTCTATTTGCGCTTTTTGAGTAGTGTGGCAAAGCGGTAAGAGCGGAACTCTATTGTTATCAGGATAAATACCAACCTTAGATTTACAATTTTCGTAGGTTTTAAAAAGATCTTGTATCCAGCTCATGGGGCAACCCTCTTTTCGGAATAGCCCTCTATAAGGCCTTCTTCTTGCAGACCAACCGATAATGGCGGATTTGCTGACATTGACTTTACAAACTTTCGAATAACACATTCTTCAGGGCGACTAAAGTCAATAACACCGTTAACCATTTTGGGTCTCCAAAACCTTGCTTGTAGCTGATCCTCACCCAACTCATCAGGATAATCAAACCCATGAAACATTAAGTCAAAAGAAAGCTCTCCATATTGATCATAAAACCCTTCACCCTCACCAAAATTGCAGGGCTCCACATAACCTTGACATTCCCGTGTTCCGAGGAAGATATCCCTTCTACCTCCCCTCTCAATCATCCGTTTAGCCACAAAGTAATGTTTGTTCTCATTCCTATCGCCAGCCATGTCCTCTCGATTCTGATTCCATTCAAAATGTGCTTGAACTTGGTATTCCACCTCCGCTAGGTATGTATAAATAGCCAGTGAATTACCACCTCCGTAATTTATCGGCTTTGCACTTCGGGTTTGCGTTCTGATCGATTTCATCACCCGAACTTTGTCAATGATCCAAATCAAAGTCGGCTTCCAATAAACTGATTCCATAATCCCTTTAAGCGCCTGATACGTTGGTACCTGGTAAGAGCACTTCTCACCACCAAGCTTTGTTAGGGGATCTGTAAATAGAGCGTATTTTCCATAAACCTTAAACTCAACTTTGTTTTCCATTAATTCGCCCCCTTTTCATAGTTCTACTTAGCTTCGCAATATAATAACTCCATATCATTAACTGCAATTTCACTTAAACCAAATTCATCGCTATAGTATTGAGCATCTAAATACATAACTCGCATGCCTTTTGCTATTTCCCGAATAGCCTTTTGTTCTGCCAATTTTTGCATCACATGTGGAAAAACATTAACCGAATATCTTTGAGCTTCTTTCAAAAGGCGAGATTGCTCCTCCAAATCTTTTGTGGCGTGAAGCTCATTGATAATCCTTTTCCCCTCTTGCTCGTATGGTACGATTATGCCTTGTGTAGGTGAGTCAATTGCCTGAAAGGCCTTGGCTGCCGTCATGAAGGATTGATGCAAAGCAGCTATAGGGGGGTTACTATTTTTTCGTATATACGATTTCAAAGAGAGGCAATTAGTTGATAAAAGTTCATACAGAGTGTCATCCCTTCCAACCTCCGAGTCTGTACCTACCTTATAAGCCATTTCATCAGCTCTTGCATAAAAATAATATTGATAATAGCGTTCCATGGCTTTAAGGCCAATAATGTCTCCATCAAACTGTTCTGGGTCATTTTTAAACTCATCAAGCACGCGTTCAGCTGCATCCCTGCCAATTTTAATATCTTTTAATTTGCCAAGGTTTTCCTCTGCCGGATTTACAATAAAAACTCTTCCTTTCTTAGGCCTACGGTTGTTACGATTACAGCGTCCTGCAGCCTGGGCAATTGAATCTAGCCCTGCGGAGTAACGGATAACAGTACCAAAATCCAAATTGATTCCAGCTTCTATAAGCTGGGTACTAATACAAATAATTGGTCTAGTCTCTGGTAAACAAGCTTCAATGTCCTTTAAGATGCTCATCCTGTGCGCAGGGCACATGTTTGTGCTTAAATGGTACACTTCTGCTTCAGGATGCTCTTTCAGTTGCTGAAAGAGCTCTTTAGCTGCCTTTTTTGTATTTACCACAATTAAGACGCTACCGGTCTCGTATAATTCCTGCTTTGCAAGTTCAGTTACTTCTAAGGTTGTCCACCCTTCATTTTTTCGGGAATCATAGACCTCTACCCGTTTTAGCTCCTCAAATAGCCTCTTGGTGTCTGACACCATTTGCTGCTCCTGAGTAATCTGTAATGCTCTTTGGGAAGGAGTTACCTTATCCAAAAGAGGTTGAGTCGCTGTACATAATACCACCGTTGAGCCACAGCTACGAATCAAGAAGCTAATTGCCATATTAAACAAATGCACACAACGGACAGGTAATGTTTGGATTTCATCAAATATGATTACAGCATTTGCCAACTGATGCATCCTCCGGATACTCCTGGTTCCGGAACCAAACAAGGTCTCTAAAAATTGAACCATTGTTGTAAAAATCACTGGTGCGTCCCAATCTTCACATAATAGCTTATGTCTAATACTTTCCTCCTCGGGCGTT
Source organism: uncultured Bacillus sp. (assembly GCA_937894355.1). Classification (GTDB taxonomy): domain Bacteria; phylum Bacillota; class Bacilli; order Bacillales; family Cytobacillaceae; genus Bacillus_BU. Next base: position 3,597 of record CALCRD010000108.1, on the reverse strand, counting down.
AAATTGGAATGATGTTCGAGTACTATCCTATTTAGGTGAGGCTCTTGGTCTTTTTCATCCTCTAAGGCTTCCCTAGCTATATCAGCATTCTGATCAATAATTGATGTGTATGGAATTACATAGATGATCCTGTCCATATTGTATTTGTCAGCATGATTCAAAGCAAAACGCAAGCTGGCAAGAGTTTTTCCTCCTCCTGTTGGTACAGTAAGCTGATAAAGGCCTTTAGGCTTGCCAGAGAATTTATAACAGCCATCAGAAATTTTTTGTCTCAAAGCATCAATTCTGTTCCGAGTCTCAAACTGATTTAAATATGAATTTAGCCTGCCAATCATAACCTTCCAGGATAGATATACCCCTTGATTTCTTAATCTTGCTCCATGTGGATTTTCAAAATTTGCGGTGCTAAGCCTGTCCGCATCAATAAGACAACTAAATAAAAACTTTACCAACAATCCAACTTGATAGGTCCTCAAATCAATACAATCATTTTTATCCCATAAAGATACAAGTGTTTGTTGGAACTGATTAATCAATATATCATCAGCTAACAATTCTTCTATCTTCTGCTTTATATCGCTGTTTAAATTAAATTTGCACTCTTCTATATATGTCTCTTCTTCAGGTTTGTTCATCCTCTTAGAAAAATTATCTTTGCCATCAGGCGTTATACAATCTATTAAACCTGAATGATGTGAAGCAATTATCAAAGAAAGAATCTGTGAAAGAAGCAAACTATCGTTGCCTTTTTTAAGAAAATAGCGGTATATAAGCTGACCGCCTGCAGTGGAATGATCTATTTTACCTTTTTGCCTTTTTGCATCTATATATTCCTCTGCTCCCTGATCAATTAAACCAGTTGCTGAGCGAATATACCGGTCATATTGGGAGCTTAATTTTCCAAAGTCATGAGTTAAACCTAGTAATTTTCCATGCATCTCTAAACCAATTTTTGTCGCAAATTTCCCTGCCAAAAAAGCTGTTTCTTCTAAATGTTCTTCTAAGCATTGGATTGTCCCATCTTCACGAAGATGTGCGATAAAAACTTTTTTATCATCTAAATATACTCTTTTGCAACCATTAGATTCCATGCTACCCCCCCCTAAAAAAATCCTGCCCCTCCACTTCCCTGATCACAAAATTTGTATCTTTGATTGAACTTCAGCATTATGTTAATGTGAGTATAACATACTCTATTGGAACCTTACTGACACTCTTGTTAGAAATGAACTTTCAATCCACGCCCCTTTACGGAAGGCGACTATTCATGCAGATCCAAAACATTTCACGCTGGTATTTCCCTAGTATCTCCTCTATTTCAAAAGAAATTTTAGCTGTTAATAAATAAATTATCCCCAAATAATATTTTCTTTGGTACAAGGGTGATTGTTGTTTAAATTCAACATAGGGCCCTAAAACCCTCCCAATTTAAGCAAATATCATTATTACGATGTTTGCGTGACACTATCACCCCCCCTATGAGTAATATTACCATATAAGCCTAATTACTCCGAATCCTTTAGGGAGCCTAAGAGATTATATTACCAGAAAAACACTCCCTTCATAGTAGTAGTAATTTACTATCTCCCATGAAGGGAGCATATCAAAAGAGGCAAACTAGTCCTTTTTATTTCAAGCCCTGCTCCCCAGTTTGACAGTTGCTTTTTTTAGCTATGCTGTAAAACACGTCATACCAATACGTACAGCGTTTTTTTATTCTTTTTTGGAAAATATTTTGCTTGCGTTTAAATGCGTTGAAGGTGTTCGTAAATTTTTGTGATATTCTATTAAATGATTTAAGTCTTTTATGCCTAATATCTTGGGGAAGATCTTGCGCTAAAAAAGTACGTCCAAGTACTGTTGAAGGCGGGAAGCATCCATAAAGCCACCCTTTGGCAGGAGTGCAATATGCTTAAGAGATCCGGTATCCAAAGTGCCCACTATTTGTTTGATATTTTCTACGGAGTATCCCGCTGCATAAAAACCGGCAACAATGCTTCCCATGCTGGTTCCTACCAGCATGTCAACGGGAACACCATCTTCCAAAGCTTGAAGAAACCCGATGTGACTGAAGCCCAGGGCGGCCCCTCCCCCCCAAGAACACTAACTTTAGGTGCGGCAAAGCATTGGCTAGTTCTCAAAAGCAAACCCACCAGAGCTGTTAGAAATCGCGTTCGCTGCATAGGGTGCCTCCATTTAAACGGACTTTTTTTGTCGTTCTTACTTGCTGAGCCGAGCTTGCAACGCCCGGGCTTCTTTCTTTATAGGCGGTGCCTTTTCAATGGCGGGTATCCGCAGTAGTTCGTTGACTTTTTGCAAGGCCTCCTTCTTGTGCCCATTGTGATCTAGGGCCTTGGCAAGTTGTAGAAGGTAGGTCACGTTTTTCGGAGCAGTTTTCACTGCTTTCTCGGCGTTTTCCAAGGCCAATTTTTTGTTGCCAATGCTAAGAGGAGGCCCCGGGGCTTCCATATAGAGCTGGCTTAGGGCACAATAAGCGTCGCCATAATTTCTGTCTAGTTTTAGAACGTGTTCCATAGCATTTTTAAAAGGGCGAACCATAAAGAGACTATTTAAGATCCCTTTTGTCTGCCCAATCCGCCCGGTGAGGGCTGCCTGCCAAAAATGGGCGTGGGCAGATTTGGGCAGAAGTTTTACAGCCCAATCAGCATAGGCCTTTCCGCTTTCAAAAGTGGCCAGTTTGTTCTTTGTTTCGGCATCCCCCAAATAATGATGGGCTTTTGCCAGAAGCCAGAGGGCATTACCATCAGAAGGGTTTTTATTTATCCGGTTTTTTAAAAGTGTGATGGCTTCTCGGATCCCGCCGACTTGATAGGTCATAATCAGGGCATTGATGTCATCTAGTTCTCCTCCCCAGGCCGGCAAAAGGCCCAGGATCAATAAAACACTCAAGAAGGTGATAAGGTAGATGAAACGCTTGCACATTGAAAACTCCCCCTTTTCTCATGATTGTATTAGCTACCTAAAAGAATCCGTGTTGCCACAAGCATGGGCGAAGAAGAAGGTGAGCCGGTGCTCTGATTTTGATCTTATTTAATGTTAGTAGGAAATGTTATGATGATCTGGAACGTCAATATGTCGGGTGTGTGCTCTCTAGCTAGCTCGGCTATTCCCAAATCATGTTCGCCTGATCCCATTGTCAGCAATCTGTTCTAATCCGAATTGGACTCTTTATGCCCTAAGATCTCGCCTCTTTTTACCTCTTATGTTTACTATATCGTACACAATCTTTTATAAACATTATATATTCAACTTTCGCACTCCAAAAACCCAAATAAACGCTTGAAGCTTATAGGTAATCTCTCTAAAAATAAGTCGAATAGGGCATCAATCTCTTCTTTAGAAATAACAAAAAGTGTTTCGATGCAGTCTCTTAATATTGAAAAGATTAATTTGAGAGAAGCACTAAATTTTATATCGTCAAGCTCGTCGCAACAAGCATAAAATAAGTTCCCTATGCTTCTTGGATCTTCTTCGTTTCGGGATTCTATCTCAAGCATAATGTAGCGCATGAAAATAATAGAAGTATGTGCTACTAGGGCATCATAAGAACGGCTCTGAAATTCTTTTGCCAACGCC
>CALCRD010000107.1 GCA_937894355.1 uncultured Bacillus sp. | reverse complement strand
GTTTTACCTTACCAACCCATGCCTGGAAATTATTTACACAAAAAAAGCAGAAGAACCGTCCCCCTGACTCAAATTATTAAAAATTCTGAAAATTGAATTTATTCAGTTGACATTTATTGGCTGGTTTAGTAACATACCCTTAGGGGTACTTGTTAATCCAAATATTTCCCAATTTGGAATATTAATTTGAAAGGAGATAGATGGTCAATTTTTTTTAGCAAAATGAATACCTGTACGGGTAATTAGATTGGAGGTTGTTATTTTTTATGGAATCATTAAAAACAAATCTGGTGTTAGATACAAAAGGCTTAGCATGTCCAATGCCGGTCGTGAAAACTAGGCGGGCAATGAATGAATTAGTTGCTGGGCAAGTATTAGAAGTTCAAGCGACTGATAAAGGGTCGATAGCTGACATTAAAGCATGGTCGAAAAGCTCGGGTCATCAATATTTAGGGATGATTGTGGAAGACAATGTAATAAAGCATTTTATCAGGAAGTCTTCAAATGATGAAGCCATTGAGATAAAACATCCAAATAGAGTCAATAATCAAGAACTCGAGCTGAAGCTGCAACAGGAGGGTGACATTGTTGTTTTGGATGTTAGAGAAGCTGCAGAATATGCTTTCGAACATATTCCCAATTCCATCTCTATTCCTTTAGGCGAATTAGAAAATCGGCTGGACGAATTGAATAAACAAGATGAAATATATGTGGTTTGTCGAACCGGGAACCGAAGTGATGTTTCCGCCCAATTGTTAGCAGAAAATGGGTTTACTGCGGTAATTAACGTTGTTCCGGGCATGAGTCAGTGGACGGGTGAAACGACTGGCATAAATAGTAAGTGAGAATGGTAAACAACTAGATTCAGATTAACGACAAGGAGGAGTTAATGGATGAATAAAAAAGTAGCGATTATCTCAAGTAATGGTGGATTGTTTGATGCCTATAAGGTTTTTAATATTGCAACTGCAGCAGCGGCGATGGATCAAGAGGTAGGTGTATTTTTTACTTTTGAAGGGTTAAATTTGATTCATAAACAGGCTAATCAAAACCTGCCAATGCCCGAAGGTAAGGAGCATTATGGGGAAGGCTTTGCTAAAGCTAATGTGCCTAGCATTCCAGAATTGGTGGCAATGGCACAAGAAATGGGTGTTAAATTTACTGGTTGCCAAATGACAATGGATGTAATGGGATTAGCGGAAGAGGATTTAGTGGATGGAATTGAAGTAGCTGGAGCGGTGTCATTTTTAGAGTTTGCTAAAGATGCCGATATATCCTTAACCTTTTAATCAGCAACTTTTAAGGGGAAGTTTTGCGGAAAGCGAAGTGCCTGGAGCGGAAATCAACAGCCAAGTTTAATTCAGTCTTTTTTTTAAAAAACTCTAGATTTTCAGATTAGCAAACTAATAATTATTGATTTACTTTAATGGTTGAGCGAAAAATGAGGGATCGTTTTGTATTCAAAAATACCTATGTGGGTATAAGGAGGAATATTAATGAGAGCTATTTTACCAGAGGAAATTAATCAAATAATTTTAGAAAAAAAACCAATTTTCATGTTAGATGTACGAAATGAAGATGATTTTAAAGATTGGAAAATAGATGGGGAAAACATTGAGTATTTAAATGTTCCATATTTTGAGTTAATTGATGGAATTGAACCGATATTAGATAAGATTCCAACGAATAAAGATGTAATCGTTGTCTGTGCAAAAGAAGGCTCATCTATGATGATTGCTGAAATGTTAGAAGAAAAAGGAATTGAAACCACCTATCTGAAGGACGGGATGAAAAGTTGGAGTGAATATTTATATCCAACGAAAGTCTATGAAGATGATGATATGACGGTGCACCAATTTATCCGCGTTGGAAAGGGCTGCTTATCCTATGTGGTCATCTCCGGAGATGAGGCATTACTGGTTGATCCTGCCCGCTTTATTGATCAATATATTGATTTTGTTGCCAATAAAGGAGTGAAAATTACTCACATCGTTGATTCTCATTTACATGCCGATCATATTTCTGGAGGCAGAGAGTTGGCGGAACTAACTGGAGCTAAATACTACGTGATGAAATCTGAAGGCGCAGTATTCGAATTTGAGGCACTGGAGCAGTATGAAAAAATCGAATTTGCCAAAATTAGATTAGAAGTTTTGGCAGTAAAAACGCCTGGTCATACACCAGGAAGTGTCTCCTTCTTCGTAAATAATAAATTATTATTCTCAGGTGACACCATTTTCGTTTCCGGTTTAGGACGTCCGGACTTAGGTGGGAAGGCCAGAGAATGGGCTGTTGATCTTTATGATACGATTTATAGCAAGGTTTCCCAAATTGCTGATGAGGTCATTGTGTTACCAGGTCACTACGCTGATTTCCACGGCGAAATTAACGAGCAGGGGTATATTGGAGACGCATTAGGCAATATCCGAAAAATCAATGACATGATGGCAGGTAAAACAGTGACTGAATTTGTTGATCATGTGGCGGCTTCTGCGGCAACGGAAACTCCACCAAACTTTGAAGATATTGTTGCCATTAATAAAGGCGTTAAAGAGGCTACAGTGGATCAGAAACAAGAACTGGAAATCGGACCAAATCGTTGTGCAGTTCACCATACACATTAATTTGGACTTAAATAGTTTAGAAGAATATGGGGACCAAATGTGGTTCCCTTTTCTTGACCATGAGGAATGGATTTTTTAGTTTGCGGTGAAGCTTTAGGTGCCAACGTTGATGCCATTGCGACAAAAAAATAACAAGCTATCAAAGCATGAAAGTGGCACTTTAAAGTTTTTCTAATTGGAGGGCAGGTAAATGGAAATAGGTTTTATTATTACAATCTTCCTCATTGGATTTATCGGTTCATATGTCTCAGGAATGTTAGGAATTGGCGGTTCAATCATAAAGTATCCCATGCTCCTTTACATACCCCCAATATTTGGTTTAACGGCATTTACTGCACATGAGGTTTCGGGAATTAGTGCAGTACAAGTGTTATTCGCAACCATCGGTGGGGTCTGGGCCTATCGTAAAGGCGGATATTTAAACAAACCCCTAATTGCCTATATGGGTGGGAGTATCCTAATCGGTAGTTTCATTGGTGGTTATGGTTCAAAGTTAATGTCAGAAGGTGGAATCAATTTAATCTACGGTTTGTTAGCACTAATTGCGGCAATTATGATGTTTATTCCGAAAAAAGGGATTGATGACATCCCATTTGATCAAGTGAAATTCAATAAATGGTTGGCAGCGGGGCTGGCTTTAATTGTCGGTCTAGGAGCTGGAATCGTGGGGGCAGCAGGTGCTTTTTTATTAGTCCCAATTATGCTCGTAGTATTAAAGATTCCTACTAGAATGACCATCGCCTCTTCTTTAGCGATTACCTTTATCTCATCCATCGGGGCGACGATTGGAAAAGTCACCACAGGGCAAGTTGATTATTTCCCTGCCTTTATAATGGTTATTGCTAGTATCATTGCATCGCCACTTGGGGCAATGACCGGGAAGAAGGTCAATACCAAAGTGCTTCAAGTTGTTCTAGCCTTACTAATTGTGGCAACAGCCGGCAAGATTTGGATCGATATTTTGTAATAGATCAGACGATAAGTGGATATTTTTATATAAAAAAACTAAAAAAATTCGGAAACACAGTCACCCCTCCCTGGAAAATCGAATAATTTACAGGGAAGGGTATGGTAAGTTTTCATTTTAATAATTAAGATTATTAAATAAAAGTAAATTTAAATAGTTGACATTCTTTTTTTTATTTTGTAATATACCCCTATGGGTATAAGGAATTTGAAAGGGGGATTATCATGATAGAGATACCGGCAAAGGATGTTGAATCATTATTAAGTGGAGGAGAATCCTTAAACATCGTTGATGTACGTGAAGGGTATGAGGTTTCGACCGGAAAAATCCCTGGAGCAGTAAACATTCCATTTGATTTTATTGGAGAACGATTAGACGAATTAGATCCTTCACAAGAGTATATTATGGTTTGTCGTTCAGGAGCTCGAAGTCACCAGGCAACACAATTCCTTTTAAACCAAGGGTATAACGCAAACAATATGAGCGGCGGAATGCTTGATTGGAATGGGGAAGTTGTCTAATTTTAACAATGAGTAATGCCAATATTTAAACTAATGGCTGACTATATTTTTTTAAAAAATCAATACCCCTGCGGGTATAAAAAAGGGAGAAACCAAATGAAAGAGCTAACTACAAAAGATGTTGAATTGCTATTAAAAGAAGGTAAACAAATTAATTTAATTGATGTACGTGAAAATTATGAGGTAATGGCTGGAAAAATTCCTGGAGTAGTTAACATACCATTAGGGGAAATTGTGGATCGTGTAAGTGAGCTTGATCAATCTAAAGAATATATCATGGTTTGTCGCTCAGGAGCACGAAGCAGCAATGCAACTTTATTTTTAGAGAGTAAAGGTTTTAAGGTAAGTAATATGAAAGGCGGAATGCTAGCCTGGACAGGTGAGGTTGAGTAATTTTTTTTACAAAAATAACATACCCCATAGGGTAAAATATCGGAGGATATAAATGAAATCAATTAATACAAATTTTGTTTTAGATGCTAAAGGGTTAGCTTGTCCTTTACCGGTTGTAAGAACTAGAAAGGCTATGAATGATTTATTAGAAGGTCAGGTTTTAGAGGTACAAGCGACTGATAAAGGCTCTAAAGCTGATTTGAAAGCATGGTCCAAGAATTCGGGACATCAATATTTAGGTTTATTTGAAGATGAGGGTGTGCTAAAGCATTATATCAGAAAGGCCGCTAATGATGAGGTCCTAGAGAAAAAGCATCCACTTGTAACCACTAATGAGGAATTAGCGCAAAGAATGAATGAAAATAGCAATCTAGTGATTTTAGATGTAAGGGAAGAGGCAGAATATGCTTTTAACCACATTCCAAATTCCATTTCTATTCCACTAGGAGAATTAGAACAACGATTTGGTCAATTAAAGCAGGAAGATGCTATTTATGTAGTGTGTCGCAGTGGTAGTCGAAGTGACTTTGCTGCTCAATTTTTAGCAGAAAAGGGATTTTCAAATGTTATCAATGTAATACCTGGCATGAGTGAGTGGGCTGGGGAAACAGTTTCAATAATTGGATAAGAAGAGGGGAATTTGAATGAAAAGTAAAGTTGCAATCATGGCCAGCAATGGTGGTTTATTTGATGCTTATAAAGTATTTAATCTGGCGACAGCTGCGGCTTCAATGGACCAGGAAGTAGTAATATTTTTTACCTTTGAAGGGATTAATCTGATTCATAAACAAGCCAATCAGCAATTAGAATTGCCAGCTGGAAAAGAGCATTATCAAGCCGGTTTTGAAAAAGCAAAGGTACCAACAATTCCTGAACTGGTCGAAATCGCCCAAGAGTTAGGGGTTAAATTTATTGGCTGTCAAATGACACTGGATCTAATGGGCTTGGAAAGTGATGCACTCGTTGACGGAATAGAAGTTGGGGGAGCAGTATCGTTCTTAGAATCTACAAAAGACGCATATGTTACATTGACTTTTTAATCAAAAAATTTTAGGAAAACAAATACCCAATGGGGTATAAGGAGGAAAAATAATGAACCCAATTACAGCAAAAGAAATTAATAGACTAATTGTAGAAAAGGAACCCGTTTTTATCTTAGATGTTCGGAATGAAGATGATTTCAAGGATTGGAAAATTGAAGGGGACAATATCGAATATTTAAATGTTCCTTATTTTGATTTAATTGATGGAGTAGAGCCGATATTAGACAAAATTCCTGCTGATAAAAGAATTTTGGTGGTTTGTGCAAAAGAAGGTTCATCAGTGATGATTGCTGAAATGCTGACAGAAAAGGGACTTGAGGTTTCTTATTTAACAGGTGGAATGAAAACTTGGAGCGAATATTTATATCCAACTAAAGTATATGAGGACCAAGATATAACGGTTCATCAGCTTATCCGTGTCGGAAAAGGGTGCCTGTCTTATATTGTTACCTCTGGTGAGAATGCATTGGTGGTGGACCCGTCACGTTTTGTTGAGCAATATATTGATTTTGCAGCGGCTGCAGGTGTGAAAATCACTCATATCGTTGATTCGCATTTACATGCTGACCATATTACCGGTGGACGTGAATTAGCGGAAAAGACTGGCGCTAAGTACTATCTAATGAAATCCGAGGGTGCTGTATTCGACTTTGAAGCACTAGAGGACCATGATAAGATTGAATTTGCTAACATTAAATTAGAAGTGTTAGCGGTAAAAACACCTGGACATACCCCGGGGAGTGTTTCATTCTTTGTGAATCAAAAATTATTGTTCTCCGGTGATACCATTTTTGTTTCAGGCTTAGGTCGCCCTGATTTAGGTGGTAAAGCACGTGAATGGGCAGTCGATCTTTACGACAGTATTTATAGCAAAGTTTCTCAAATTGCCGATGATGTTATCGTCTTACCAGGACATTATGCAGATTTCCATGATGAAATTAATGAGCAAGGTTATATCGGAAATTCTTTAGGTAATATTCGCAAAATCAATGATATTATGGCTGGAAAAACTGTTGCTGAATTTGTTGACCATGTTGCCGCTTCCGCATCAACAGAAACACCGCCAAACTTTGAAGACATTGTTGCCATCAACAAGGGAATAAAAATTGCCACGGGCGAAGAACAGCAAGAACTTGAAATTGGCCCTAATCGTTGTGCTGTTCACCACACACATTAGGATCAATTAAAAAGTAAAAAGAAAGAGGGAACCAGTTTATGGTTCCCTTTGCTTAGATGGGAGACAATTTTATGGGTTTAGATTTTATTGTAATAATTTTCCTGATTGGATTTATCGGGTCATACGTTTCAGGAATGTTAGGTATTGGCGGATCAATTATTAAATATCCAATGCTTCTTTATATCCCACCATTATTGGGGCTAACAGCATTTACCGCACATGAGGTTTCGGGAATCAGTGCTATCCAAGTATTTTTCGCAACAATTTCAGGGGTTTGGGCATATCGTAAAGGTGGTTATTTAAATAAATCATTAATTACTTATATGGGTGGAAGTATCTTAATCGGTAGTTTTATTGGTGGATACGGGTCAAAGTTAATGTCAGAGGCTGGAATTAATTTAATCTACGGTTTGTTAGCGTTAATTGCGGCAATTATGATGTTTATTCCTAAAAGAGGGATTGATGACATCCCATTTGATCAAGTGAAATTTAATAAATGGTTGGCAGCAGGGCTGGCTTTAATTGTCGGTCTAGGAGCTGGAATCGTGGGGGCCGCTGGCGCCTTTTTATTAGTCCCAATTATGCTCGTAGTATTAAAGATTCCGACAAGAATGACCATCGCCTCTTCATTAGCGATCACCTTTATCTCATCTATTGGGGCAACTGTAGGAAAAATTACCACAGGCCAAATAGATTATTATCCTGCTTTTATCATGGTTATTGCTAGTATCATTGCATCACCACTAGGGGCAATGGCCGGGAAAAAGGTCAATACAAAAGTACTACAAGTAATTCTAGCCTTACTAATAGTAGCAACAGCCAGCAAAATTTGGATCGATATTTTATAAAAGGAATCAAGGGGACGGTTCTCTTGCCTCCTTAGTCATTTAATGCGTTAAATCACTAAAATACCATTACCAATAC
>CALCRD010000106.1 GCA_937894355.1 uncultured Bacillus sp. | reverse complement strand
TTAGGAGGAATGAATGATCTTGGAAAACTGTGAAGTTCCATTGAAAGAGAAAAGTATCATTTTTATTGGTTTTATGGGTGTTGGGAAAACAACGATTGGTAAACTAGTAGCGAAAAAACTTTATCGCGATTTTATTGATATAGATGAAGAAATCGAAAAAGAATATAATATGCCGGTTTCACAAATATTTAATACTTATGGTGAAAAAGCATTTCGTGAAAAAGAAAAGAGTGTTATCACCGATTTTTGTAATAAGAAATTACAAATCCTATCCCTTGGAGGAGGCGCTTTTCTACAAGAAGAAATAAGAAAGGTGTGCTTATCTTCTTGCGTTGTGATTTTCCTTGATTTGTCATGGGAAAGCTGGAAGGATCGAATTAGTTTAATTATTGATAGTCGCCCAGTTTTACAAGGGAAATCGCTTGATGAAATCCAAGAGTTATTCAATAGTAGACAAGAAATCTATTCTCATCATCATTCAAGGGTTAGTACCGATAACCATGATAGTGAAGAAGTTGCCAACTATATTGTTGATTCACTAAAATTAGCATGGGAATTAAGAGGCTGATAACATGGGTATATTAACAATAAAAAATATCAAGATTGGTGAAGGAATACCGAAAATTATTATTCCTCTCGTAGGTGTGACTGAGGCAGAAATTTCCCAAGAGGCGGAGTATGTAAAATCACTACAACCTGATGTAGTAGAATGGCGTGTCGATTTGTATGAACAGGTTGAGGATTTAGCCTCTGTTAAGAAAATGCTTTCTAGGCTGAGAGAAATATTTGCCCAAACTTTATTGCTATTTACCTTCAGAAGTCATAAAGAGGGTGGCAACAAAATAATTAGTGATGATTACTATTTTGAACTCAATCGTACTGCCATTGAAACGAAAAGCATTGATTTAGTCGATGTGGAGCTATTTAGTGAACGAGGAATTGTTGATTCACTTGTTTCAGCTGCCAAGGAAAACATGGTTTTTGTAATTATGTCTAATCATGATTTTGTAAAGACACCTGCAAAAGATGAGATCGTTGGTCGTCTCCGTAAAATGCTGGAATATGGTGCTGATATCCCTAAAATCGCCGTTATGCCGACATGTGCTGCTGATGTTATTACTTTATTAGACGCAACCAATACAATGAAAGGACTTTATGCAAATGGTCCAATCATTACGATGTCTATGGGCGGTTCAGGGGTCATTAGCCGCTTGTCAGGGGAGTTGTTTGGCTCTGCATTCACATTTGGTGCAGGAAAGACAGTGAGCGCCCCAGGGCAAATTCCGGTAACAGAATTAAGGACGGTTCTGGAAATTTTACATAAGAGAAGCTAATATTCTTACATTTGGTGAATAATGTCTAATTGGTAGGCTGTCAAGAAACTTGGCTGCCTATTTTTTTAATGCTAAACGGGAAGTCATACTCCTGTATATGGAAGTTTTATCCGGTAATAAAAAATAGCGTAATACCCCTATTTTTCAATCGATTTGTTTTTATACTTTTATATATATTGTGACTATTCGCATATTTCCTTGATTGCTAACATATATAGGATTAAGATAATGTTAGAATTGTCCAAGAAAATCATAATTGGGATTTCGGTGAACGGGAAAGGATGGGGACTAGGTGGTTAGAGCGGCAATCGCAATTATCATTGGTTTTGTCCTAGTTATAGTAGAATCTTCTATTGTTGCTGAATTAAAACAAGTTCAATCGATTGATTTTGGAGGTATTGGCCCCTTTATTAGCGTATGGGCAATGAATTTCGCCTTGGTATTTGCGATATTGACAGAAATTTTAAATTGGTTTGAAAATAAAGAAGCAGTAAAAGGTGAAAATGAAAACCACTGAGTTTTTACCCTGTAGAAAAATATACTTAGTATAACTGGTCGTTCAAGAAACGACCAGTTTTTTTGCACTAATTATATTGGTATAACAATAAGTTGAAAAACAGGAATTTATTAGTGGAATGAACAATAATCTAGTGTTCCTTTTCACATATAAATGGTTTAAAATAGATTACTAAGGTAATGGTTCGCAATTTTTAGAGAAAAATTTACAATAAAAACTACAAAATATGAAGATTGCTGTCAAATATATAAGAATACTAGAAAATTTGAAGAAAATGGAGGATTACCATGTTTTGGCGAAAATTAGCAGGGATTAGTGCGGTTGGGCGAAAAAATGATGAACATAACTCATCTTCGAAAAAAGATGCTGGAATGATAAAGGTTTCGGAGAAAAACAATAGTGTTAACCCGTATCGGAAAATAGTAGATGGAATGAAACAGTTTTGGCAAGAAGATGTAAAGGATTTGATTCGTGAAATAGTTAAGGATGTTAAAATGATTCCAGGAAAGTTCCAAGAATTTAAAGAACTATGGAAAACTATTGATGGAATGAGCATCTGGAGTATTAATCGGAAATTCACTAAGGTTGCTCTTTCAAGAGAGTATATGGAAGAAACGATGGTTGATGGGAAACTTGTGATTCAATTATCTCCCAAAAAAAGCCGCGAACTTGCAGATGAAACGAAAAAAAATGAAATTGAAGAAAAGATTAAAGGGCTAGAGGGCTTTGAGGTTTTTCGCATCTGTATACTTGAAGATTGCAGACCAATTTATAAAGAAACGTTAACTGAATTCGGAATTTCACGCTGGCTTGAAGTTCCCTTGAAATATAAGAAAATGATATAAGGCAAAGAATGCTGGACCCTAGTTGTTTTTGTTAACACAACGGGTCCAGCCCTTTTTATGTTATCATTTATATAGGCTATTTTCTTAAAGTTTGTTGTTAAAATCTTAAACCCGATTTTAACTCGATATCAACTATTTTGTAGCTTGAAAGTAAATTTGCAAGCTCTTTTCTCATAAATGTTTGCTGTTTTACTATCAAATCTCTTCATTCTCATCTTATAAAGCAACAATGTTTGAGAAAAGAGCCTTTATATATGAAGAAAAATCTGTTTTCATAAGATGAAACTATATCAAGTGGTCGATTATGAAACCAGTTTCACTCTAAAGGATGTGGTTCCTTGCCAGTAGTTATGGTGATGATTGGTGGTTTTTTGGGAGCGGGATGTAGATTTTTAGTGGGAAATGGGATACATCATTCTGGTTTTCCATTGGGGACTTTTATTGTTAATTTAATTGGCTGTTTTGTGTTGGGATTAATAATTCCGACCGTTAGAAAACAGTATCCAAACCTATTTTATTTATTGGGGACAGGCTTTATTGGTGCTTTTACCACCTTTTCAACTTTTTCTGTTGAAACATTCATCCTGTTGGACCATAACCAATATGGTTTAGCAATAAGTTATGTTTTATTAAGTTTATTTTTAGGAATAGGTTTATCATTTATCAGCTATAAGCTAGCTCTTATTTTTCAAGAGAGGCAAGGAAATAAGATATGATTTGGTTAGTATGTGCTGGCGGTGCATTTGGAGCGGGAGCAAGGTATTTACTTGGGATGCTGATAAGTAAAAAAAGCAAGCTTCTATTGCCAATTCCGACTTTGATTATCAATATTACTGGATCGTTTCTTTTAGGTTTATTGTTCAATATCAACAGATTGGGAATGATTGATGAAAGTCTTTTTAGCTTTTGGGGCATTGGTTTTTGTGGTGCATTTACAACTTTTTCAACTTTTAGTGTAGAAGCAGTCCAATTATTAATGGAGGAACGTTATTTCTTGGCAATCTCGTATGTCCTCCTATCAACCCTGATAGCCTTAATTGGTACCTTTTTAGGATTTAAGATATAAACAAGATTTTAGTAAAGGCTTTCTGATTTTTTTGCAAAAAAGAAGGTAGCCTATCAATGTTTGATTGCAAACTTTCAATATCAACGTTAAGATAAAAATTATGAGTAAGATTTTGATTGGTAAAAGCGAGGAAAAATTAATGACTAATAATTTTAAAAAAGAAGTTCTATCGCGGCGGACATTTGCGATTATCTCCCATCCGGACGCAGGTAAAACTACATTAACAGAGAAACTATTATTGTTTGGTGGAGCAATTCGAGATGCTGGAACAGTAAAAGGGAAAAAGTCCGGGAAATTTGCTACAAGTGACTGGATGGAAATTGAGAAGCAAAGAGGAATTTCCGTTACTTCAAGTGTTATGCAATTTGAATATCAAGGAATTAAGGTTAATATTCTTGATACTCCTGGGCACCAAGATTTTAGTGAAGACACTTATCGGACATTAACGGCAGTGGATAGCGCTGTGATGATTGTGGACTCAGCAAAAGGAATTGAAGATCAAACCATTAAGTTATTTAAAGTTTGTCGCATGAGGGGAATTCCAATTTTTACCTTTATCAATAAATTGGATCGCCAAGGGCAATCCCCGCTAGAAATATTAGCTGAGCTTGAAGAAGTACTTGGAATTGAATCCTATCCGATGAATTGGCCAATTGGGATGGGGAAAGAATTTTTAGGTATATATGATCGCTTTTACAAACGAATTGAACAGTTTCGTGTGGAGGAGCAGGACCGATTCATTCCCTTGAATGCTGATGGAGAAATTGAGGGGGATCACCCTTTAAAAATATCAGGATTATATGATCAAACAATTGAGGAAATTATGCTGTTAAATGAAGCAGGAAATGAGTTTTCTCCTGAAAGAGTAAAGGATGGCACACTTACACCGGTCTTTTTTGGTAGTGCTTTAACAAATTTTGGGGTCCAAACGTTTTTAGAAACGTATTTGAAATTTGCTCCAATCCCTCAAGCTCGGCAATCATCAGCTGGTGAAATTGATCCATTATCTGAAGAATTCTCAGGATTTATTTTTAAAATTCAAGCAAACATGAACCCAGCACACCGTGACCGAATCGCTTTCCTTAGAGTTTGCTCTGGGAAATTTGAAAGAGGAATGTCTGTTCAATTATCACGGACAGGAAAGCAAATTAAACTATCACAATCGACACAGTTTATGGCCGATGACCGTAGCACGGTTGATGAGGCAGTAAGCGGTGATATAATTGGTCTGTACGATTCAGGAACGTATCAAATTGGAGATACTTTAACAGCGGGTAAAGAAGCGTTTCAGTATGACAGACTTCCACAGTTTACACCCGAGCTTTTTGTCAGAGTGTCAGCGAAAAACGTCATGAAACAGAAGCATTTTCATAAAGGGATTCAACAGCTTGTTCAAGAGGGTGCTATTCAACTCTTTAAAACATTGAAAACAGAAGACTACTTGCTTGGTGCTGTTGGACAATTGCAATTTGAGGTATTTGAGCATCGTATGAGAAATGAGTACAATGCTGAGGTAATAATGGAAAGACTTGGTTCAAAAATAACTCGTTGGGTAGAAAATGAAGAGATAAATGAGAATTTGTCAAGCTCAAGAAGCATCATGGTAAATGATCGATTCGGAAACAAAGTATTTCTGTTTGAGAATGAATTTGCCTTAAGATGGTTCAATGACAAAAACCCTGAAATTAAACTTGTTAATCCAATGGATTTGCAAAAATAATTTAAAAAAGATCCAGTCGCTCTACCCTAAATTAATGTGGGTGAGTGGCTGGATTTTTTTTGTCAGTTAAGAAAGCGTAAAGTACTTTCTCAACTAGTTGACAAAAAGATGCTGATTCCTTCGTCTGGGATCATGAAGAACCGCTTATATCGGTTGTGTGGTCAGATTAAGCACCAGATCTGATAAATAGACGGAAAAATTCCGCTTAATTAGTGAAAAACATAAAAAATAGCTTCAATAGCCGGAGAGATTCCGCCTATAGAAGCGAAAAACGTGAAAATAAGGGATTTTGCCATGCATAACCGAAAAATCTCCGCTTATTCCCCCCGAAATGAGCACTATTTTGCAAATAAACGGACAAACTCCGCTTATTTTCCTTCTGCTGGTCGTGAGATGGCCAAGGCGCGTGCGCACTTTTTGTTAAGGCTAACCTGAAAAAGGTGGTTAGAGTAGTGAATTCTCATGTGCCATGGTGTTAATTCCGAGCTCTAAAGGCAAAAAGGCATATTCTCCGTCTTTAATTATCTCACCTTTACGGATTGGAATAGGATGTTTAAAAATAGGCCCAGCTATAACTGTGGTATGGAACTCTCCGCCTTCTCCGCATGGGTCAATGCCACGAGCTTCAAGTTCCTTGACATATTCATGGGTTAACGTTCGACCTAAATCGTCTTCGCGCATTCCTAGTGATAAATTAACCGTTACAATGACTGTGATAAATCCTAGATTTATGAACTCTTCGACTGCTTCTCGATGGTTCATTTCCCATAAAGGCATCCCCAGCTTTAACCCAACATTCTTCGTAACCTTTTCATGCCAACAACCATGAGCAGGCATATCCAAGTCGCCAGTAACTAACACCTCTGCTCCTTGATTCTTAGCTTCTTCTAAAAGGCCCATAAATTTTTTTTCATAATCTGTCCAACTTGCAGCAGCAGTATAAACGGGTAAACCTAGGGATTTAGCTTGGGCACGTATGAATTCTGGAGGCATTCCATGGGATCTGGAACGTTTCCCTTCTTCCTCCAACATAACAATCAGTCCAACCGCTTCTCCAACGTTCATAGCTTTATATAGTGCTAAGACGCTATCCTTTCCACCGCTAAAAGAAGTAATAAATTTTTGCCCGTGGACACCATTTTTCCAATCCGGTAATTCTTCCATTCTAATCTTCCCCTTTATTCAAATCACTTTTTTCACGATGACTACTTTTAGCCAATTTCATATTTATTAATTGCGAGATTTCAAAGCTCAATTTGTTTGATTTTATCGCAATTTAGCGGGAAGTAAAACCCGGAATTCAAGTTTTACTTTATCGGTTACCCAAAAGGAACCGTCCCTATGATCCTTAAGCGATGCAGATGAATCCTAAAAATGAATCAGGAGAACCGCCCCCATTACCCACATAAAAGGTTGAGGAATTCCGAATGATTTATTAGTTAGAAAATCTCGCCTAGTTTGACCTAGCAGAAGGGAATTGTGCATCTTATGGTATAATGGTTGGGGTTAAAAGGGGTGAGACAGGTGCTAGGATTATTTTTCAACAAGAAAAACCGAAAAAATTCATTGGAAGAATCTGTGGAGTTAATTCAAAAAGGTGACACAACTCTGCAAAATGAATTGATAAATTCGTACAAGCCATTTATCGCAAAAACTGTATCTTCTGTATGTAAACGATATATTTATGAATCTGATGATGAGTTCAGCATTGGATTGATTGCGTTCAATGAAGCAATAGAAAAATTTTGCCCGGAAAAAGGGAGCTCTTTATTAAGCTTTGCAGAAGTGTTAATTAAACGACGAGTGATTGATTATATTAGGAAAAATGCAAAAGAAACCAATCTGCGACTCGATTTTGGAGAAGATTCAGCAAATGAGGATTCAGGAACGGCCTTTACTTTAGAAAATGAGCTTTCGATTGATCATTATAAAAAGAAGGTTGAAGAACAGAGGCGTAGAGAAGAAATCCTGCATTTTCATCAGCAGCTTAAAGGATTTGATTTAACCTTACAAGATATTATTGATGATGCACCAAAGCACGCTGACGCTAGGCAAAATATCATCTTGATTGCCAAAATCATTAAAGAAAATAAAGAACTATCGGACTATCTTATCGAGAAAAAACGGCTTCCGATTAAAGAATTAGAAAAGCATGTTAATTTCAGTAGAAAAACCATTGAACGGAACCGAAAATACATTATTGCCATTTCGATTATTTTTTTCGGTGAATTTGATTATTTGAGGGATTATATAAAAGGGGTGATAGAATCATGAAAAAAGGGATTATTTTTGAAATTAATGATGCTTTTCTTATATTATTAACCCCTGACGGTCAATTTCTGCAAACTAAAAATCAAGGTCAATCCTACCAAATTGGTCAAGAAATTGATTTTATCCCATTAGAAAAAAATGCTGGTAAAACTTTCAGATTCACTTTAGTAAGTAAGTTATCATCAGTAGCTGGAAAAAGAATTGCAGCTGCTGCAATTGTACTTCTAGTGTTAACAGCTTCTCTTTTTCCTGTCTATCAAGATAATAAGGTATTTGCTTATATGACAATAGATAATGCTTCAAGTGTTGAATTGGCGGTTAATAAAGATCTTGAAGTCATTGAGTTGATTCCCTATAACAAACAAGGCGAAAAGATTGTTGACAATTTAGATGAATGGAAAAAGCAAGATTTATCAGCTGTTTCCAATAAAGTCTTGAAGGAAATGGAAAAACAAGGGATTAAACAAGATGAAGTTATTTTTAGCACTGTTTTTGAAGGAAATCGCAATCAGGACTTAGATAAGCATTTGAATAAAGAAATAGAGGTAATAAAAGAGTACACAAAAGATAGAGATACTCAGATTACATTAGTTAGTGGGACAACTGAGGATCGCAAACAGGCGATAAAGCAAGGAAAGACAACAGGAGAGTATAAACAAGAGCTGAGCCAGAATCAGAAAGATAAAGCAAAAGCAAAACAACAAAAAAACCCTAAAGCTAAGCATGACATCGAAAAACAACAGCCGATGCAAAATAATCTGCCTAACCAACCTGCTCCAGATGCCAAAGAAAATAAAAAGGTAAATCAAGATGTAGAAATAGATCATCCCAAAAAAGAAAATCCCAATAAAAATAAGATAAAAGAAAAACTATCCAAACCAGAAAAACAAAAGGAAAAAAGGCAGGACGGAAATTCCAACCAGTCAAACCAAAATCAAAAACAAGGAAATGTTCAAAATCCCAAGATTCAACAGCAAAAACTGGGATTTGGAATTGAGAAGTCCGGGCTCATTGTGCCCGGACTTTTTTTTCCATGATTATTCTATTGTTATTTGAATTTTTGCCCTGATAATGATGCTTGAGCCTGTTGCACTAATCGCTTGGTTATTTCTCCACCTACTGATCCATTAGATCTTGAAGCAGTATCTGATCCTAAGCTTACTCCGAATTCTTGAGCAATTTCATATTTCACTTGATCCAAATACTGTTCAATTCCAGGCACTAGCAGTTTATTGCTGCTTCTAGCCATTGCATTCACTCCCTACACAATATACAGAGAATTTAATCTCTGTATAAATAGTTTGTTTAAACAAGTGCTTATTCATGTGTGGAAATGGTTATCGTATTTGGCTAGAAGCTTCCAATTTTGACTAGTTAATCGCAAGGAAAACCCCCACCTTAAACTACAGTGGGGGTTGCGGGTTGGAAACTCCATTGATGAAGGTTTCACCCTTTTAATTGCTTTACACTAATTTTTATATTCAAATGCTTCTACTAGAAGGTCAACGATATGAACCCCTCTAGATGTTTTACTTAGTCCTTCTCTTTCAATTCCTAACTTCATTTGGAGGAGACAGCCAGGGTTTGAAGTAACAATTGTTGTTGCTTGCGTATCTCGAACTCGATCCATTTTATAGTCAAGGAATTTCATCGACATTTCTGATTGAATGATGTTATAAATACCAGCTGAGCCACAGCAACGATCAGCCTCAACCATTTCATGATAATCGACCCCTTTGATTGCTTTAAGCAATATCCGAGGATAGTCAGCAGCCTTCATAACATTTTTTAAATGGCATGAATCTTGATAAGTGATAACCTGATAAGGCAATCTAAGTTCCTTTTTATGAAAATCAAGGGCGACTAGAACTTCAGAGATATCCTTTAATTTTGCAACAAATTTCTTGGCCCGCTCATACCACTCTGGATCATCATGCAATACATGGGCATATTCGATAAGGAAGGCACCACAACCACCAGCATTAGTAATGATAAAATCTGCTTTAAGGTCTTCGAATGATTGAATATTTTGTTTTGCTAAATCCTTTGAAGAGGCTTTTTCGCCATAGTGGCCATGGAGCGCACCACAACAGGTTTGATCCTTAGGGATGACAATTTCACAACCAGCATGCTGTAAAAGTGTTATGGTTGATTTGTTTGTTTCATAAAACATGGTATCCATTAGGCAACCTGTGAAAAATGCCACTCGTTTCTTTTGTGTTCCAATTGCCGGAAGTTGCTCAGGACGACTTAGCATTTCTTTACGAGTTGCAATTTTAGGTAGCACTCTTTCCATAGTTGCAATTGTATCTGGGAATAACTTCATTACTCCAACTGATCTGGCTACTGTTTGTAAACCTGTGCGTTGGTAAAGGCCAATAAGGGTAACAAAGTTTCTCATGTTGTTCGTTTTTGGAAATAGGTGGTTAAAAACGATATTACGAACAGCACGAACCGGTGCTGAGAATTTTTTGTTTTGAGCAATGATGTCACGAGCTTCTTCTAGTAAGTGGCTATAGTTAACACCTGATGGACAAACTGCTTCACAAGCGCGGCAGCCTAAGCAAAGGTTCATTGAATGTTCGAAGTCTTCATCCGGTTCGATTAAACCGTCAACCACCGCTTTCATTAAAGCTATACGGCCTCGAGGAGAGTGAGATTCTTGGAATCCTGATTCGATATAGGTTGGGCAAGATGGTAAACAGAATCCGCATCTCGCACAGTTTAAGAGATCATCTTGGTTCATCTTATCTTTAAATGATTGTTGGATAATTTCACGTTCATTTGCTGTTGTCATCTTGAGATCACCACTCGGTTTCGGTTAGTTTCAAGGAAAACTTTACCGGGATTTAAAATGTTGTTCGGATCTAGGGCATCTTTAACTGCTTTCATTGCTGCAATTCCTTCTTTGCCTAGCTTTAATTCTAGGTAAGGCGCTTTTTCAGTGCCGATTCCATGCTCTCCGGAAATGGTACCGCCAAGTTTAACAGCTGCTTCAAAGATTTCAGCAAATGCTTGTTCAACGCGATGCATTTCATCTTTGTCACGAGAATCTGTTGGACAGGTTGGATGAAGGTTTCCATCACCTGCATGGCCGAATGTACAAATATTTACATTATATTTTTTAGCGATTTCATTGATAGCTTTAACTAAATTGGCAACTTCAGATCTTGGTACGGTTGCATCCTCAAGGATGGTAGTTGGCTTTAAGCGAGCTAGGGCTGATAACGCTGTGCGACGGGCAGTAGCTAGTTGGTCAGCTTCTTCGTTATTTTTTGCTACTTGAATGGAGGTAGCATTTTCACTCTTACAAATCTCTGCTATTTTTTCCATATCACGAGCCACAACTTCTGGAGGTCCATCTTGCTCGATTAGAAGTACGGCTTCAACATCGGTTGGCAGTCCGATTTTGACATAATCTTCAACAACTTGTATCGTAGCCTTGTCCATAAATTCTAAAGTAGTAGGTATGATCCTAGCTGCAATAATTTTTGACACGGTTTTTGCAGCTGAATCAACGTCTTGGTAAAGCGCTAAAGCAGTCTTTTTTGTTTCCGGTTTTGGAACTACCTTTAGAATAGCTTCAGTAATGATGCCAAGCGTTCCTTCAGAACCAACCATTAGGCGAGTAAAATCGTATCCAGCAACGTCTTTAGCTAATTTACCACCGGTACGGATAATTTCACCGTTTGCTAAAACGATTTCAAGTCCAATCACATAATCGCGTGTAACACCGTATTTTAAACCGCGAAGTCCGCCGGCATTTTCAGCAATGTTTCCACCAATCGTTGAAATTTTAACTGTACCTGGATCTGGTGGATAGAATAAACCTTTTGCTTCGACCGTTTTAATAATATCCATTGTTACTACACCAGGCTGAACTGTGATTGTTAAATTTTCTAAATCAAGATCAACAATTTGATTCATATGTTTAAATAGCATGACAATTCCGGCTTGGGTTGGAGTACAGCCACCACTTAGATTCGTACCTGTACCGCGGGAGTATATCGGAATGGAATGATTATTACAAATTTTCACAATTTCAGAAACTTCTTTTGTGTTACGGGGAGCTATTACTGCATCTGGCATTGCTTGTTTGTTCGGCGTTGAATCATATGAATAAGCAAGCCTTCCAACATTTGAATCATCATAGTTCTCTTGACCTACGATAGAAGCTAGTTTCTTTGCGACTTCACTTGTTATCATTTATATTCCCCCAATAATTATTTAAAGCGTTTTCATAAGCTATAAGAATTTATTACGGTGGTTACTATTACTAGTATAATAAAATGTTATATCGATTTCTATGGCAATATATACAAAAAAGAAGCTTATCAAAGCTTCTTTTTTGTATTTTCATCTAAAATTAGTATTCCGAAATAAAGAGTTATTCGATCTCGAATAATGTTGGGGTTTAGATTTGTTAATTCTTGTATTTTTTTTAAGCGATAATGAAGTGTATTTATGTGAATATGGAGGGCTTGGGCTGTTTTTTTGTAGGAAAGGTCGAACTCAAACCATTTTTGTAGCGTAAATAATAATTCCTTGTCTTCGATCATCGGGATGATGGTTCGATCAATAAATGCTTTTTTTGTATCAGATTTTACTTCATCAAGTATGATTTCAATCGTCAAATCTTCATCAAAAATGGTTTCTTTCATATGGTTTGTTGCTTTTAATGCTCTTTCGGCTTGTTTAAAAGAAATATTCAGGTCAATTGGGGAAACTTTCTGGCCCACTCCAATCGACAATGGAACTTGCCATTGTTTTTTTAAAAGTGATTGGAACTTGTCA
Source organism: uncultured Bacillus sp. (assembly GCA_937894355.1). GTDB lineage: Bacteria > Bacillota > Bacilli > Bacillales > Cytobacillaceae > Bacillus_BU. The sequence continues at coordinate 22,689 of CALCRD010000106.1, read as the reverse complement.
ATCCCCTTTTTCATTTGTTCACGGTTTTCATTGTTGGTGGTTTCACGTAATAATAAAATTTTTTGATTACCCCAAGTAACCATGATATCGTTCTTTGCAGAAGTATTCCATTTGGAGAAGAAACTATATAAATCGCGATGTGTTAAGTGTTCATATTCTTGAAGTTCAATCATCACGGCTTGCCTTTTTTTATCTAAATTTACATTTAAGAGCCTGGCTCGGTTTAAGAAATCAGAATCCCATTCGCGATTTTGGATCCACTCAAAAACAAAGGTTTCCAGTGAGCGCGATTGTATCTCAAGTTGGTTGGAAAAATAATTTTCACTTATCAATAACTCAATCATTTTGCGAATGATTTCCCCTAAAGGAGATACTTTTTCTGGATTACCTGTAATACCAATTACCCCAATAACATCTTTGCGAAAGAAAACAGGTAGATTTATCCCCGCTTTAACACCAATCAGTTTTTGTTGATCTTCCTCTGTAATAATCATTTTTTCTTTCCGTTCTGCAGCAATATGGGCACCTTGATGATAGTTTCCGACACGCGAAATGTCAGTACTGGCAATAATCGTTCCATCTGTATCAACAAAAATAATATTTTCGTCTATTAACTTTTTAACTTCACTGACGATTTTTTCCGCGAGCTCTGGCAATATCATCTTTGTCACCTCCAATTTACACCTTTTAGGGAATCTTTTGTTATACTTGTCACATAATGCTTTCAATATTAGGAAATTTTATTTATTATATATGAGGAATAATTTCATAATTTAATTGATGTTTAAGCAAAACCAATTATTTATATTCTATCACTGGCTAATAAATTTAAGGGTATCTATATTGCCGCCTTTACTGCCGGAAATAGCGAAAGGAAAAATTATGTGGAAATCTTTACGCAAAAAGGTTCGAAAGCTTTCACCAGCTCAAGTGATTGTTTCATACTATCTTTTTGCTGTCACGGCCTCAACTCTTTTGTTGAGTTTACCGATTGCTCTTAGAGATGGAGTTAAAATAACCTTTCTTGATGCATTATTTACCGCTGTTAGCGCTGTTAGTGTGACTGGACTTTCTACCATCAACATTTCGGAAACTTATACGGTTACCGGTTACTTTATCTTAATGTTTGTTTTTCAAATCGGCGGAATTGGTGTCATGACATTAGGAACTTTCTTTTGGGTTTTAGTAGGAAAGAAAATTGGTTTAAGAGATCGTAGGTTAATTATGACCGATCAAAACCAGTCCAATTTGTCTGGGCTTGTTAAATTAACGAAACAAATTTGGAGCATTATTATAGTTATAGAAGTCGTTGGAGCATTAATATTGGGTTTTTATTTTCTGCATTACTACCCTACATGGGAAGAAGCCTTTTTGCATGGATTATTTACATCGGTAAGTGCGACAACAAATGCTGGGTTTGATATTACGGGAGCCTCCTTAATCCCGTTTGCACATGATTATTTTGTCCAAATAGTTATTATTATCCTGATTACATTAGGTGCAATCGGCTTCCCTGTCCTTATTGAAACAAAAGAATACTTGAAGGGCAAGCACAAACCAGCAAAATTCCGATTCTCACTTAATACTAAAATAACAACAGTAACCTTTTCTTGTTTACTTATTTTTGGAACTGTTATTATTTATATTTTCGAACTTCCGGGATTCTTTCGTAATATGGAGTGGCATGAAGCGTTATTCTATTCGATATTTCAGTCTGCTACAACAAGAAGTAGCGGACTTGCAACAATGGATGTTGGTAATTTTTCAGAGCCAACCCTCTTAGTACTCTCGATATTGATGTTTATTGGTGCATCACCGAGCTCTGTTGGGGGAGGAATTCGTACCACAACTTTAGCGCTAAATTTGCTGTTTCTTTATCATTTTGCAAAAGGAAACCAAACAATTAAAGTGTTTAAAAGAGAAATCCATCAGCAGGATATTATTAAATCATTTGTCGTGACACTCATGGCAAGTATTATATGTTTTATAGCAGTTGTTCTACTTTCTCTAACAGAGGGTCAAACATTGGTTGCGATCATCTTCGAAGTAGGTTCTGCCTTTGGAACGACTGGATTATCGATGGGAATTACTAGTGAACTTACAGCCATTGGTAAACTTGTCATAATTATTCTAATGTTTATCGGACGGGTTGGAATTCTTTTGTTTTTATTTATGATTGGTGGTAATGAGAAAAGAGCTAACTATCATTATCCTAAGGAAAAAATCATTATTGGTTAAATTAAAGAGAGACCTGCAGGATATTAACCTGCAGGTCTTTTCTAATTTTCAAGCCATTTGTGTTTTTTTATTAATCCTTCTTATATCCTGCATCTTTTGATGGATGCATAAATGGATAGGCTAGTGGTTTTCGTTTACTTTCAATTAATTCCTGATTTTCTGGAGTATTCCAGCCGATATCATTTGTAGGATGGACCCACTGATCTCCTGCCATAATCGACGGATCTAGGTCTTTGCTCCATTTTTCAAGTGGTGAATTCGACGAGGCATAGCGACTATCTCCAATAGTAATGCCAAGGGAATTTACAAAAGGCGGTTCCATTTTTATTCCTGTTCCCTTAAAACTTGGTGCACTAATTTGATGGGGCAATGTTTCATCCAAAATTACGTTTTCAACTGTTTTTTTATCATTTTTCAGTTTCACCATCTCCTTTACATATGGCTCTTTTCTCAAACATTGTTGCTTTTTAGATGAGAATGAAGTGATTAGACAGTAAAACAGCAAACATTTATGAGAAAAGAGCTTGCAAATTAACTTTCAAGCTACAAAATAGCTGATATCTAGTTAAAATCGGGTTTAGGATTTTAACAACAAACTTTACGAAAACAGCCTTACATATAGATGTTTTCCTTATTTTTTGCTATTAATGAAAAATTATGACTGAAATTTGTTGGAGATATTGGAGTGGATACTCGTGTATGTTTCAGCAACTATTGCGAAAAATATCAATGAAACCTACTTTCTTAAGGAGGGAACTAAAATGGCAAAACGCAAAGCCCAATTTAATGCCGTTGAAAAATATAGCAAAACACCGCGCAAGAATAGTCAGGAAGTTGAATTTTCTGCTGAATTTGCCTCAGGAGAGGAACCAATAAAAGGAGCAAACCGAAATTCCAAACAGGGAAGGAAAGGAAAGGGGAAACATAATGAAAGACCAATCGAATAAGGAAAAGGAAAATACCAATGTTGAATTTGCTCAAGAGTTTGGAGATGTAAACAGCTATAAGTTTTTCGAATATCCGTTTATGAATCAAAACAATACCAAGGCAAAGAAAAAGAAGAAAAAATAAGACAAGCAGGCTAAACCTGCTTGTCTTCTCTAGTTTTTTGCATCTGCCATTTACTGTAGGGAGCGAAGTTCTTTCTCTTTAATACAGAAAATAAATGGCTTTTCCTGCTCAGTATTAAAGTATACAAGTAAGGTGTAGATTCCCTTTTGGATAGTTCGCGATTTCAAGTATTCATCAAGGTCAAATTCGATTCTTTCTATTAGCGTCAATTTATATAAGTCCTTTTCTGAAAGGTTCCAGTTAGTGAAATCACGACCCATTAGAATAGGTTCTGCTTTAATTGCCTGATATAGCTGCGATTTTTCCGGTTTAGATAATGATTCTTTCCACCATGGCTTCCTCGGTTTAAACTTTTGTTTCCTTAAGTAATCATATTTCATTAATCCTGTAATTACTTCTAGTTCCGCTAAATCTTGAGTCGCAAGAAATTGGTACAAACGCTTAAATAAATCTTCTAATTGATGCCCAATGCGAGACCAACCTTGTTGATCCCAATAGGATCCGAACTGCTGAAAAAAGTCAAATGGGGTTGGGAAAACGTTTGTTACTAAGTATTCTATTGTTACATCCATACGGTGGTCATTCCAATATTTTTCAAGAACATCCTCCACTTGCTTTATCCTGATGATATCCTCAAATGGTAATACATTGTTCCCTAAAATTTCATAGGGTGGAAAGTCCATATAAATATATTGATATTTGTCTGCAGTTCTTTTAACTCCCGTACCATGAAGCATTTTTAAAAAGCCTAATTGGAGCTCTTCTGGACGAAGGGCAAAAACATCGTTAAAGGTTTTCCGGAAGCTTTGGTAGTCTTCCTCAGGTAAACCGGCAATTAGATCAAGATGTTGGTCGATTTTTCTTCCATCCTTAATCATGGTGACCGTTCTTTTTAGCTTATCAAAATTTTGTTTTCGATTTACTAGTTCATTAGTCAAATCATTAGTTGATTGAACGCCAATTTCAAACCTAAACAAACCAGAAGGTGCTGTGTTATTTAGAAATTCAATTACCTCAGGCCGCATGATGTCAGCGGTAATTTCAAATTGAAAATTGGTACCAGGAAGATGCTCATCGATTAGGAATTGAAAAATATCCATGGCATAGCTTCGGCTGATATTAAAGGTGCGGTCAAGGAATTTAAATGTTTTCACACCATTATTCATTAAGAATCGAATTTCCTCTTTTACTTTCTCACGATTAAAATAACGCACACCCACTTCGATAGATGAAAGGCAAAATTGACAACTAAATGGGCATCCGCGACTAGTTTCAATATATGCTATTCGTTTTGAAAGATATGGAATATCCTCTTGGAAGCGATAAGGGGATGGGATTTTGTTCAGGTCAATTTTTGGACCCTGACTGTTTATTGAAACGTTTTTCCCATTTCGATAGGCGATACTTGGAACTGTTTCAAAACCAATTGAATTATTTATATGTAATAATAATTGTTTAAAAGGTGCTTCTCCTTCCCCAAAAACAATAAAATCCAATTCAGGAACCCGATTCATTAACTCTTCCACACTATAAGAAACTTCTGGGCCTCCAAATATTATTTGGATCTCGGGTTTAATTTTCTTAATCATTTGAACGACCTTGATTGTTTCTTCAATGTTCCAAATATAACAGCTGAAACCAATGACATCAGGCTGTTTTTGAATCAGGTCGGTCACAATATTTAAAGTGGGATCCTTAATGGTGTACTCTGTTAAATCAACATTGAATTCTGGTGCAGCATAGGCTTTTAAATATCTAATTGCCAAATTTGTGTGAATAAATTTAGCGTTAAGAGTGGTACAAATTACCCTCATAAACTACTAACTCCTTTACCTGGAAATTCTGATTAAAACCACTGCTATTATAGAGTATTATAAACAAAAATGATACACAGAAAACGAATGCCAAGAAAAAAAGCATTTTCCCCAAAAGGAAAATGCTTTTTTTTAATCAATGCTTCTCTTTAAGGAATCATCCAAGAGAAAACAGTGTGTTGTAAGTAAGTCATGACACAAATGATTAGTACTAAGAAGAAGCTGTATTTAAGTGTGAATCGTAATAATTCACTCTCTTTACCAGCTAAACCTACAGCAGCACATGCAACAGCGATTGATTGAGGTGAAATCATTTTTCCTGTTACACCACCTGATGAGTTTGCAGCTAAAGCTAATACAGGGTCCATACCTACAGACAATGCTGTGATTTTCTGTAGATTTCCGAATAATAAGTTGGCTGAAGTATCGGAACCAGTGATAAATACACCGAGCCAGCCAAGTAATGGTGAGAAGAACGGAAATAGTGCGCCAGTTTTTGCTAGTGACATACCAAGAGTGGTACTCATACCAGATGAATTTGTTACATAAGCAAAACCAACAACTGCACCGATGGTAATGATTGGATACTTAAGCTCATTTAAATTTTCAACAAATGCTTTAGCCCAATCGGCCCAAGAAATTTTTGTAATAAACTTTGTAATTACACAGGCAATTAGGATTGCTGTACCTGCAGCTGCAAACACTTCAAGCTTGTATAAGGCTGCAATTTCAACGCCCGCAGAGTTAATAACTTTATTATGAAGTAGAGGTACTTCAGGCATGAAAGTTAAGGCATGACCAATTGAATTAACTGCTTGTAAAATTGCGTTTGGTCCTTCATAGTGTCCAGCTAATGCTGTTTTAATTGTTGGAATACCCCATAGCGAGATGATTCCAGTTAATACTAAGAATGGAGACCAAGCTTTAAAGATTTGACCACCTGTAAATGATGGTTGTTTTTCTAGTTTTTTAGCAGTAGCCGATGCAGCAGCCATTTCTGCTTCTGCTGCAAATTTGTAGATTGTTTTTGGCTTCCAGAATTTCAAGAAAATTGCTAAGGCAAACAAAGATAATAAGGCAGATAAAATATCGGGTAGCTCAGGGCCTAAGAAGTTAGAGCTTAGGTATTGAGTGACTGCAAAAGTAACCCCGGATACTAGAATCGCTGGCATAATTTCAAATGCACGTTTGAATCCTGCCATGATAACTACAAGGAAAAACGGGATAAATACTGATAAGAATGGAAGCTGACGTCCAACCATTTTTGAAATTTCCATTGCAGGAATTCCAGTTGGTCCTTCCATAGCAATAATCGGAATCCCGATTGCACCGAAGGCAACTGGTGCAGTGTTAGCAATTAAACATAAACCAGCAGCGTAAAGTGGATTAAATCCTAATCCAACTAGTAAAGCAGCTGATATGGCAACAGGTGCACCGAAGCCTGCAGCACCTTCTAAGAACGCTCCAAAAGAAAAGGCAATTAATAGTGCTTGTAAACGACGGTCTTCTGTGATTGAAAGTACTGAGTGACGAATAATATCAAATTGTCCAGTTTTAACAGTAATTTTGTATAGGAAAACAGATGTAATGATAATCCAGCCGATTGGCAAAATTCCATAAACTGCCCCTTGAGAAGCTGACATTACGGCCATACCTGCTGGCATATCATAGAAGAATACGGCAACTATTAATGCTACAAGTAAGGTCGTTAGTCCAGCGATATAACCTTTCATTCTTTTGATTGCTAATGCCCAGAAGAAGTAGAGAATCGGAATAAGTGCTACTAGTGCTGACCAGAGGAGACTATCTCCAACAGCAGTGAAATTTTGTGTAAAAGTCATTATGTGCCCCCTAAAGAATCATTGTAGTTGTATAGCCCCCATAATTACGAATAGTTTCAATTCCCCCTTTCCAGATAGGTAAAACGCTTACAATCAAATATCAAATCTAAGTGGTTGGTTCCGTGTTTGTCGATATTTGACTGATTAAGTCGAATTATAGGTGCTGTTTGAAGAAAAAACAAGATTTTTGTCGAATTTTTTTAAAAAAATAATATTCCCCATGTGATTGAAGTCACTTTTTCCGCATCTATCTATTATTTTATTTATATTCATTTGCATTATTCATTTGATTGGGTGGGAATAAGTGGAAGTGTGAAATCAGGGGATTTTGAGGAAAGAGAAAAGAATACTTTTGAGGTTTTTTTATTTTGAAATAGTATAATTTTGGATTAAAAGCGAAAACTCGTTATAAGCAGAAAATATTACTATCAAATGGAATTCAGTCATTTTCTTGTCTTTTTTTATGTAGGTTTGTCGTACTTCTAAAATTAATATTTGAAATATGTTAAAAGTAAGCTATGAACTATCTGTTGGAGGAGAGAAAAAATGAAAGTAACTCTATTTGCAACATGCTTAGTGGATCTTTTCCGAAGTAACGTTGGTAAAGCAACCGTCGAATTGTTAGAACATTTAGGTTGTGAAATTGATTTTCCAGAATCGCAAGTCTGCTGTGGACAGCCAGCCTATAACAGTGGATATGTAGAAGAATCAAAAGATGCGATGAAAAAGATGATCGAAACCTTTGAAAATGCTGAGGTTGTTGTTTCACCTTCAGGATCCTGTGCTTACATGTTTCACGAATATCCTCATGTATTCAAAGATGATCCAGTGTGGGAGCCAAGAGCAAGGAAGCTAGCCGACAAGACATATGAGCTTACACAATTTATCGTCGAAGTATTGAAGATAGAAGATGTTGGTGCAAAATTTGATGCTTCAGTTACATATCATACATCCTGTCACATGACCAGACTTCTCGGGGTTAAAAAGCCGCCAATCACTCTTTTAGAGAATGTCAAAGGACTAAAATTCACCGAGCTTCCAGGGAAAGAACAGTGCTGCGGATTTGGTGGTACTTTTGCTGTGAAAATGCAATATATTTCCGAACAAATGGTTGACGAAAAGGTTCAGCATGTGGAAGAAACAGAGGCGGAATATTTAATCGGTGGAGATGAAGGCTGTCTATTGAATATCAGAGGAAGAATTGATCGTAAAGGAAAACCTATTAAGGTTTTGCATATTGCTGAAGTATTAAATATGCGCTAGGGCTTCACTATTTTACACTTTTATTAAAAAAGATTTAGCCGAAATGGACTTTGACTTAATAGCAATAGGGGGCAAAAAAATGGCAATGAAAATTGGCCAGGACAAGTTAAAGGATCGCCTAGAAAAGGGAATCAATGATTCTTTTATGCGTGGGGCAGTTTCTAATGCCCAAAATAGTATGGGGGTTCGTCGGAGAAATGCGACTGAAGCTCTTGGGAATTGGGAAGATTGGCGCTCTCATGGAGAGGAAATCCGTCAACATGTGTTAAAAAACTTGGATTTTTATTTACACCAATTAAGTGAAAATGTGTCAAAAAGAGGTGGGCATGTCTTTTTCGCACAAACAGCAAAAGAAGCGACTGATTATATTCAGAATGTAGTTGTCAGCAAGAATGCTAAAAAAGTTGTTAAAGCGAAATCAATGGTTACCGAAGAAATTAGTTTAAACAAAACTTTGGAGGAAGCTGGTTGTTCTGTTGTGGAAACCGACCTTGGAGAATATATTCTGCAAATAGATGATCATGATCCACCATCGCATATTGTTGTGCCGGCGTTACATAAAAACAAAGAACAAATTCGCGATGTATTTGCTAATAAACTTGATTATAAGGGAACATCAAAACCTGAAGAACTTGCTTGGCATGCACGGGAAATGCTCCGTAAAGAATATTTAGAAGCAGATGTTGGAATTACCGGATGTAATTTTGCAGTGGCAGAAACCGGTTCAATTAGTTTAGTTACCAATGAAGGAAATGCCGATTTAGTCACAGCACTTCCGAAAACTCAAATTACTGTAATGGGTATGGAACGTCTTGTACCTACTTATGAAGAAATGGAAGTACTTGTTGGAATGTTAACTAGGAGTGCGGTTGGGCAAAAGCTAACAAGCTATATCACAGTTCAAACCGGCCCACGGCTTGAAGGGGAAATCGATGGACCAGAAGAATTTCACTTGGTCATTGTTGATAATGGTCGCTCTGACATCCTGGGTGGCGAGTTTGAATCTGTTTTACAGTGCATTCGCTGTGCAGCGTGTATTAATGTTTGCCCAGTTTACCGACATGTAGGGGGACATTCTTACAACTCGATTTATTCTGGTCCAATCGGAGCAGTATTAACTCCACTTATCGGAGGTTACGATGATTTTAAAGAGTTACCATATATGTCTACACTATGTGGAGCATGTACAGAGGTTTGCCCAGTGAAAATTCCGCTTCACGAGCTGCTTCATAAACATCGCCGAGTAATCGTTGAAAGAGACGGAAGAGCTCCAGTTGCCGAAAAATTATTAATGAAAGCATTTGGTTTTGGAGCAGCAAGTCCATCATTGTACAAATTTGGTACGAAGTTTGCTCCGGCAGCGATGAATCCATTCACAGTCGGTGAAAGAATAAGCCATGGGCCTGGCCCATTAAAGGCTTGGACAGAGATGCGTGATTTCCCTGCTCCAAATAAAGAGCGATTCCGGGATTGGTGGAAGAAGAACAAGGAAAAAGGAGGCAAAGAATAATGCAAGGGACAATTCAAAATCGCGATGCGTTCTTGCAGAATATTGCAAAACGCCTTGGTCGGCAAACAATGGAGTCAAATGTGAAAATTCCAACTTATAAATACCATCCTCAAGATGAAGTACTAAAAGGTGCATCACAGGATGAATTGGTTGAAGTATTAGAGGAACAGTGCAAAAATATCCATACAACTGTAGTCTTTACGAATAAAAAAGAGCTACAGTCTGCTTTAAAAGAAGCGGTAACAACCTATGGTGGTGGACCTATTTCAACTTGGGACGATACGCGGTTTTCAGCGTTTGGCCTCGATGATTTAATGAAAAAGGAATGGCCAAATGAACAAGTTGAGATTCAAATATGGGATCCTACCAAGGGGAAAGCCAATATTGATTATGTTGAAAAAGCAAATATTGGCATTACAATTAGTGATATTACCCTTGCTGAATCTGGAACTGTAGTATTGTTCGCTGATAAAGGAAAAGGTAGAAATGTCAGTTTTTTACCAGTCCATTCGATTATGATTGTTCCAAAAAGTAGCATTGTACCACGGATGACCCAAGCTGCACGAATTCTCCGTGAAAAGGTGAAAAATGGAGAGCAAATTCCCTCTTGCATTAACTTCATTTCAGGCCCAAGTAATTCAGCTGATATTGAGTTGAATCTGGTTGTAGGTGTTCACGGTCCGGTAAAGGCAATGTATATCGTAGTTGAAGATTTATAATTACCTGTGATAAGGCATTTCACGAATCATTTAGTGATTCATGAAATGTTTTTTTTGTGTGGCATTGTTAAACTGATTGTTGATTTCCGTTCCAGGCACTCCAATCAACAATGTGTTCAAAATCAACATTTATCTTTAACAGAGAATTTTTTGTAAAAAAAAATCCTTTTTGGCATTTCCATTTCAGGCTTTTTTCAGAATCGTTGACTAAACTTACAACATAAACAAATGAAGGTGGGATAAAAATGATGAAGAAAATTAAATGGATTGCATTTCTTGTTATTTTGATAATTGGAGCATTTTCTGCTCAGATTGGTGTTTTTGCAGATGATGATGATGATGATGATCATAAGGAACGTGGGTATTACAAAGAACATGAACAACGAGATTACTATGAAGAAGACGAAAATGATGACGATGATGCTTACCAAGATGAAGAAGACGATGATTATGACTATGAAGAAGATGGTGATTATCAACAGTCCGTGACAACACAAAAAGGTTATTGGAATTTTTGGATGAGGGAGGCAGTATCCTATCAAAATTCGGAACTCCCAATTACTGAAGCGAAGGAAGTAACAATTAAAATTAATGGTAAAGATAACAGCATCTATGTAATTCCTCGGGATGGCCAACTTTTAGTGGCTGGTGAAAAATTAGCAGAGCTCCTTAATATAAAAGCTGATTTCTATTCAAAAAGTCGTATTTTAGTTCTTTCGAAGAATAAAACAGAATTAATTCTTAGAGCAGGTTCAAACGCTGCATATGAAAATAAACATAAAACACCAATGCCGATGAAAGCGGTTTTTATTGAAAAATCTCTTTACATTCCAATTAGCGTGATTGCAAACGCAATGGGATATCGCGTTTCGTGGAATGAAGCTGAACAATCAATTACTTTAGAAAATCTTTAAATTGAAGGAGCGAAAATAACAATGAAAAAATCTACGAAGTCAAAATGGGTAGTGGGGATTGCTGGAACGGCATTTTCTGCTTTCGTGTTAAGTCAAATTGGTACGACTGAGGCTAATGTTGGAACGAATAATTTGGATTCCTTAAAAGTTGATTCGAAAGTTTATGCAGCAATGAATGATAAGGAAAAAGAACTTGTTAAATTAGATTGGTCAGATTTTGAAATTAGTGATGTAAATCAAGAAAGTGGAGCTCGTAATGGAGACAGACAAACAAGAAGATCATAAGTCACTATATGAGCTAGAAATTCCAGCAATGAACACGACCTTTTTTGTATCGATTACCAATAGTGAGGTAACCAACTGGAAGGAACACATCCTTGGTTGGTTCAAGTATGTTGAGTTGGAATGGTCAAGATTTCGAGGGGATAATGAATTAGCGAAATTAAATGCCACTCCTATTGGAGTAACCGTTCAATTATCTCCGCCACTTTTTGATATTTTAAGTAAAGCTGACGATTATTGCCGGAAAACGAATGGCCTTTTTTCGCCCTATTTATTGAATCAAATAAAGCAGAATGGCTATGATCAATCATTCCCTTTTAAAACAGCCAAAATGAAGGAGCCTGAGCCTGTTCCAACTCAACAATATAGCGGGACGCCGAGCCCGTTTATATTTAATCAAAGTGAATTATCTGTAACCAGAATCGCTGGTGGTATGGTTGATTTGGGCGGAATAGGAAAAGGATATGCCGTCGAATCTGCAGCAACTTGGCTCAAACAATTTGCCGGGGCAAACAGTGGGATTGTTGATGGTGGCGGTGACATTTCAGTATGGTCTAACGGTGAGAAGGAATGGAAAATTGGGATTGCTGATCCATTAGACCAAGAAAAAGAACTAAAACAAATTAGTTTAAAAAACGGAAGTATTGCGACTTCTAATATAGTCTATCGGAGTTGGTGGCAAGGTAACCAGAAAAAACATCATATTCTAAATGGAAGAACAGGATTACCTGTTGAAACAGAATTACTTCAGGCAACCATTGTAACCACAAATTGTTTAGATGCTGAAGTTTCTGCAAAGCTTTGTTTTATGAAAACTGGTTTGGAGTTGACAAAGCAATTAAATGAAATCAATCCCCATTACAAAGCGGTTTTGGTAGATTGTTATAAAAACATAAATATCCAATAAAGGAAGGTGAAACAATATGCTTAGCGAATATTTTTCGACCTGGAATTTAATCAGGGTTTCTGGCTTTTTGAGTTATTTTTTACTGACAGCATCTTTAGCATTTGGTTTTTTGCAGGCATTCTCATCGATTAAAAATAAAAAGGCAGATCTACTACTTATTCACCAAACGAGCGGCTGGATTGGACTGCTGGTAATCATGTTTCATATGATCATGTTATTTATGGACCAATATGTTCATTATTCTTTATTAAGTATTTTGGTACCGTTTTACGCTGAAAATGAATCCTTTTCTTCAGGACTGGGTACTTTGTCGTTTTATTTATTTCTTGTTGTAATCGGTTCCTCTGATTTCTTTATGAGAATATTGGGGAGAACGCCTTGGAGGAAAATTCACCTTTTGGCAGTACCAGCCTGGATTTTAATGAGTATTCATGGGATTTTGATTGGAACAGATACTCAAGAAGTATGGGCTTCATCCATCTATATTGGCTCCATAGGATTGATTATCGTGTTAGGGGTAGCAAAAGCTATGGAAGCTGTTTCAACAAATAATAATAAAACTCCATTTAAAAAAACGCAGTAATGCTTACTGCGTTTTTTTTACTTCTAAGGAATAATAAATTAGGTTAACTTCCACATCTTCGACTTTATCTGGCCTCGCCAATCGTACCTTCTTTATATTTAAAAACAACCGTGAACAAAGTACCAACCCCTAATTCACTTTTTGCGAAAATTTTGCCCTCGTGTGCAGTAACAATCGATTTAGCGATAGAAAGCCCTAACCCAGACCCATCTCTTACCCTTGATTTATCACCCCGATAAAAGCGGTCAAATATATGGGGAAGGTCGGTTTCACTTATTCCTGTTCCGGAATCCTCAATTGTCAATTTAATTGAATCATTTTGTTTCTGCAAAGCTAACTTTACTTTTCCCTCTTTTGTATATCGAAAAGCATTGTCAATCAGGATATAAACTAATTGTTGAATTCTGAACTCATCACCATAAAAAATAATGTCATCTTCTAAATCAACCAAAAAGTCGATGTTAGGTGGAACGGAACTTGAGATTCTGCGCTTGAGTGAATTCATGAGTAAAGTTAGGTTGATCTTTTTCTTGTCAATTTCTAAGTGGGAGTTGTCACTTCTCGCCAAGAATAGTAAATCGCTGATTAATTTGTTCATCATTTCCGATTCCAATTTCATATCTTGGAGTACTTCTTGACCGAAGGGACTTAAACTTTCCTTCTCTTCACGCATCAATAATTCGATCGAACTATAAAAAATACTTAAGGGTGTCCTCAACTCGTGAGAAGCGTCAGATACAAATTTTCGCTGCGAATCAAAAGCTTTACTAATAGGTTTCATTGCTTGACCAGCAAAATAATTGCCCATAAAGCCAAATAATAGGCTGAATAAAACAGTTAAGCCAAGTAAAATCCAGGTAATACTTTGAATAAAATGCTTTTCATTAGTAGTATCCATTCCTACATAAACGGTAGCATATTGATTGTCGTCAAGTGAAAGTGTTTCTTTAATCATCGTAAAATGTGTGTCATCCCATGTATCGGTCATAATCTCAGAATCTGAATAAACATTTTCGCGATTCAGCTGGCCAATTTTATTCGACAGCCCCTTTAGAGTTTCTTCTCCTAAAAGTAACTGATTAGTTTCCGAATAAACATAGAAAAAAATCTTTTTATGAGGATCAAATTCTAATTCGAAATGTTCATTTTCATAATAATCCTCGATAATTTCGTGCTTTTCCTTGTTTAAGAAATGACTTAGTTCTTTCTGCTCATTATGTTCAACTTCATGGGAAATGAAGAAATAAAGCACAGTAATAAATAAAATTAATAAAAACAATAATGAAAAAGTATACAGAAGGGTTAATTTCTTCTTAACATGTTTAAACATTCTTATCTCTCACTTTATAGCCTATTCCCCGAACAGTTTTGATGATGGAAGGATTTCCAGGAACGTCTATTTTTCTTCTTAACAATTTTACTAAAGCATCCAATGCGTTTTCTGAGACAAATTTATCGAATCCCCAAATCTTCTCAAATAGAATTTCTCTAGACAGTACTTGATTTTTATTTCTTAATAGTAATTCGAGTAAGTAATACTCCTTCCGGGAAAGGTCGATTACTTCCTGTTTTTTTGTAACAGTATGCTTTGTTAGATTTAGTATTAGATCACCAACTTGTAATATATCCTCAATTACTTTGTCTTTTCTCCGTGAAACTGCTCGAATGCGGGCAAGTAATTCTTCAAACTGAAACGGCTTGATTATATAATCATCCGCACCGGAATCCAAGCCTTTGACCATATCTTCAGTAGCATCTCGAGCGGTGATAAACAAGATTCCGCCCTTGAATCCTTGTTTTCTAATTAGTTGGCAAATTTCGATGCCACTTTTTCCAGGCATCATCCAATCTAAAAGTAATACATCATACTCAGTTAAACGAGCATAGTCATAGGCATCGTTCCCGTTTTTTACCCAATCAACCATATGTAATTCTTTAATCAACATATGATGAATTAATTTCCCCAGTCTCTCATCATCTTCAGCAAGTAATATATTCATTATTTCACCCCATAATTGGCAAGGAAACCCTGCATTACGCATAGGGAAGAATTGCCTATTCTTAAAAATAAGTCTATTTACTCCTATGATATCAATTTAATCTGAAAAAAAAGTGAAAATTTCAGTAATACTATTAAATTTATATCCAAACATTCGTAATAATATATCTGTTATAATACAATAAAAACATCTGTTGTATAATATGGATACGCTTACAAACTGTGCTAAATAAAGGATATTTCGTAATTGGATAATGTGTGCTATAATTATTTAAGAAGTTATGATTGATTTTTGTCACAGCATAATTTACAATAATGGCATACAATAAAAAAATAAAATCAGTTGTGAACAAAATTTCACAATTGAAAGTAAAGTACTGGGAGGGAGAATATGTCAGTCTTACCGAATAAAAATGACCTTGGTTTTTTTGAGATTCGTTTAGAATCTATTGGTGGATTAGGGGCAAATTTAGCAGGAAAAATGTTAGCAGAAGCTGGAGTTTTAGGATTAGGATTAAATGGTTCCAATTTTTCTTCTTATGGATCAGAAAAGAAAGGCTCTCCTGTAAAAAGTTTCGTACGCTTTTGTGACCCTGAAGTTGAAATTAGAGATCATAGTCCAATTGAACAACCGCATGTTATTGGCGTTTTTCATGAGGCATTATATAAAACGATTGATGTAGTGAGCGGTTTAACTGCTGACGGTATAGTCCTAGTTAATTCAACTAGGGAATTTAATGACATTAGCAAGGACTTGCACCTTGAATATGGTACTTTAGCTATTGTTGATGCACTTGCGATTGCCGTTGAGGAAAAGACAAAAGTTAATACGGCAATGCTTGGGGCAATGTTTAAAATATGTGATTTCTTAGACCCTGATGCAATGCGTAATGTTATTCGTAAAACATTTGAAAAGAAATATCCGCATTTAGTTGAGCCAAATATTCGGACATTCGACCGTGGATATAATGAAGTACAGTTTAAAACAATTGAAGCGCCTGCTGACGTTGAAGGTAAAGAGTTTAAACGTCCATTACCACAATTAGGCTATATGACTCAGGAAATTGGTGGAGTTGTTGTTGCTCAAGCGAATAGCATTTATAAAGATTTGAGTGGATCACGTCAAGGGTTCTTACCAGAATTTAAACTAGAAGAATGTATTCACTGTGCTGCCTGTGACACCGTATGCCCAGACTTTTGTTTTGTTTGGGAAGAAGGCGAAGATAAACGTGGTCGTAAGCAAATGTTTCTTAAAGGGATTGATTATCAATACTGCAAAGGCTGTTTAAAGTGTGTGGAAGCTTGTCCAACCACAGCACTAGGTGAGTTACGTGAAATGATTGGTTATGCAGATGAAAATAGAGTAAAACATAACTTTCCTTATCTTGCAGGAGGTGTGAAATAATATGGCAATGACAGAAGAAAATTTATCAAAAAAGGTGGTAGCTGAACAAGTTGCAACTTTTGAATCAGGTAATGAAATGGCGGCAATGGCTGCTGCTCAAATTAATTATCATATTATGGGTTATTTCCCAATTACGCCATCTACAGAGGTTGCTCAATACCTTGATATGATGAAGGCACGTGGAGAACACGACATCAAGTTAATTCCTGCTGATGGAGAACATGGTTCTGCAGGGATTTGTTACGGCGCAGCAGCAACGGGTGCTCGTGTAGTTAATGCAACTAGTGCCAACGGATTACTATATATGATTGAACAGCTTCCGGTTCAATCTGGAACCCGTTTTCCAATGGTTCTGAATTTAGTTACCCGTTCTATCAGTGGTCCGCTTGATATTCGCGGTGACCATTCCGATTTATATTTTGCTCTTAATACTGGTTGGGTGATTTTAACAGCTAAAACGCCTCAAGCTGTATATGATATGAATATTATGGCATTGAAAATTGCTGAGCATTCAGAAGTAAGATTACCAGTAATCGTTGCCTATGATGGCTTCTTTACATCACATCAAAAGCGTAAGGTTGAATATTTTAAAAATCGTAAAGTAGTTCAAGAGTTTGTCGGAGAATGCCCAACAGATTACAATTTCGCCAGAGATCTAAAAAATCCAGTTACAATTGGTGCTCATATGAATGGCGAAGATTTAACAAATAACCACTTCCAACTATCTGAAGCCATTTCTCGTGCTGGAGATGTCTTCAAAGAGGTTGCTGCAGAATATGCAGAAATTTCTGGGCGGAATTATAATGTCCTTGATTTATACAAAATGGAGGATGCAGAAGTAGCCCTATTCTTATTAAATTCAGCTGCAGAATCCGCAAAAGATGTTGTGGATAAGCTGAGAAAACAAGGGATTAAGGCTGGAGTAATCAGCCCGAATGTTATTCGTCCATTCCCAGCTAAAGAAATACGTGAAGCATTAAAGAATGTGAAAGCATTGCTTGTTGGTGAACGTGCCGATTCATACGGTGCAAATGGCCCTAACTTAACACATGAAGTGAAGTCTGCACTACAAGATGATAAAGAAAATAAAACAATTGTCTTGAGCCGCGTATTTGGTCTAGGCGGAACAGATTTTTATGCAGATGATGCTGAGAGCTTTTTCCAAATGGCTATTGATGCAATGGAAAAGGGTTATGCCGAAATGCCATTTGATTACTATGGTCATGTTCCTGGTAACCCAGATAAAATTCTAAAACCAGTTATTACTCCACAACATGGTGAATCGTTTAAGACCGGACTAATTCAAGTCACTCAAGATGAGGAAACTAAAAAATTAAAAGTGAAGATTCCTCCATTAAGAGCACTTACAACAAAACCTAAGCGTATCGGCTCTGGTCATGGTGCTTGTCCAGGTTGCGGAATTTTCGGTGGTCTTGAGTTGTTCTTTAAAGGAATTGAAGGAGACGTAGTGGTCCTTTATCAAACTGGTTGTGCCTATGTTACCACAACAGCATATCCATATACTTCTCACAAACAAACGACTATCCATAATCTATTCCAAAATGGTGCAGCAACACTGTCAGGTACTGTTGAAGCATTCTTGGAATTGAAGCGACGCGGTGAAATTGACATTGCCGAAGATGCAACCTTCGTTATGATTACTGGAGATGGTGGTATGGACATCGGTATGGGTTCTGCTATCGGTACAGCACTTCGTGGTCATAATTTGATTATGCTTGAGTATGATAATGAAGGCTACATGAATACTGGATCACAAATGTCCTACTCAACACCTTTGGGACATATGACGAGTACTTCTTCAGTTGGAAAAGTACAACAAGGTAAAACTTTCCATCACAAGGATACAGCACAAATTATGGCATCAACCAATATCCCTTATGTATTTACTGGGGTAGAAGCATTCCCGCAGGATTTAATCAAAAAAGCGGCAAAAGCTCAATGGTATGCTCAAAATGTTGGAACAGTTTATGGTAAAATTTTGATTGCATGTCCATTAAACTGGAAATCAGATGATCGTTATGGAAATGTTATCGTTGAAGCAGCGGTTAATTCCAACTTCTTCCCGCTTTATGAAATTGAGCAAGGGGAAACAACGATTACCTATGACCCAGAAGCTAAGAAGAAAAAAATCCCTGTTTCTGATTGGTTAAAATACATGGGCAAAACAAAACACCTTCTTAAAGAAGAAAACAAGCCTATGTTAGAAGAGTTCGAAGCAGAAGTTCAAAGAAGATGGCTTAAATTAAAAGCAAAACATGAAAATCCATTATTATAAATAGATTTGAAAAAAACTGACCCAATTCTGTTGAACAGATTTAGGTCAGTTTTTTTTCAATGTACTATAATAATCATGAAAGGATGGTGTATATGCGATTTTTTACTAAACTAAATTCAATCATCGGCGATTTATATTTAGTAGCAAACGAAGAAGTACTTTTAGTTATTCATCTAGGAGAAGAAGATTTCTTGCGCAATGAGTCTCTTGAACATATCAGCTATCAACCTGACCACCATGTGTTAATAGAAAGTTCAAAGCAACTCCAGGAATACTTTGAAGGAAGTAGGAAGGAATTTAATTTACCACTTAATCTTAACGGTACAAATTTTCAAAAGGCGGTTTGGGAACAACTTTGTTTCATCCCTTTTGGTGAAACAAGGAGCTATCAGGACATTGCTAATTTAATTGAAAACCCGAAAGCAGTACGGGCGATAGGACAAGCAAATAAAGCAAATCGGTACCCAATTATCATACCTTGCCACCGGGTGATTGGAAAAAATAGTTCTTTAACAGGATATGCGGGAACAAGGGTTGATTTAAAGGAAAAGTTACTAAAGCATGAAGGGGTATTATCGAAATCAAAATAAGATCATTCATAAGCATTTTTTGTCGATTATTTTATTTTAGGTAAAAAAATGTCTACTTTTGCGATTCTATTTACTTTTATTCGAATTCTTGAAATAATGCATCAGTATCTAATAGTTATTAACAAATTTGATATGGGATTGGATTAGGGGGAAATAGAAGTTGTACCAGGAAAATCGGGATTTATTAAAAGAAATTAACGAGCGAAAAACAAGGCTGTACGAAACTGCAAGAAAAAAAGGTCTAGCAAATGACGAAACAATCAAGCATAGTCAAGAACTTGACCAATTAATCTTCCAGTATCAAAGAAAAATTAATAAAAATCCAAAACGAAAGGAGGAGAAAAAAACAGTACTTCAGCACATGATGTATATGTTGCCGGCTGTACTTGCTGAAGTTTGAACTTCTGATTTTTTTTACTGGACGACATTTTAACCTCTCTTGTCTTGGTCATCAATAACTAGAATTACCGCTACATTGACATTTTACAACCAAGCATTTGTAACATATCCCAATAAGTGGGCAAAAAATCAAGGAAGACATAATCGATGTCTTCCTTGGTGAGCCAGCATATTTGAAACTACTTAATAAACTTCAATTAATAGAATCATAAACAAAAGACCGATAATGAAAGAATAGGTGGATGTACGTTCGTTCCCATCACCATGACTTTCTGGAATTAACTCTTTGTAGATTATAAATAGCATCGCACCCGCAGCAAATGATAGCCCATAAGGGATGAGATTTTCGACGAAAGATGTTAAGTAATAACCGAAAAATGAAGTGACAATTTCAATCGTACCGGTTGCAGTTGCTAGCAAAAAGGCTTTTATTTTACCGATTTTTTGATTAACTAAAAATAGCGCTACAAGTAAGCCCTCTGGAGCATTTTGGAAACCAATAGCCACAGCAATCAAGTTTCCAGTATCCACTGAATCCGACGCGTAACTTACTCCAACCGAAAGACCTTCAGGAATATTGTGCAGTGTAATCGCCGCAATAATCAAAATTGCCTTTTCATCAAATTTAATATTTGTGCTATTATGATGTAAATCCATATGCGGAATATTCTTTTCTAATATGGTTAATGTTAATACCCCTAAAAACACTCCAATTGCTAAAGGAACGAACCCACCATAGTTTAAGGCTTCAGGTATTAACCCCATTGTAGAAGCAGCCATCATAACACCCGCGGTAAAAGCAAGTAAAACATCGCGCCAACGGTGGGTAACTGAGCGATTCATAAATAAGATGACTAAAGCACCTAACCCAGTTGAAAGTGCCGAGAGTATACTCCCTATTGCTACTTGTGTCATTTTTTCCTCCTACTTAGAATGTTGTATTCCCTATATTATAATTGAAAAATTCCTCTTAACAAGAAAATAGGCTCCGATATCATTTTGAACAGTTCAATGTTGTGCATATATAAACTTAATATATGCTGTTTTTCTGTTCTTTGTTACCTTTTCCAATAACCTAGTTTCCCAGAGATTAGCTCCCCGGCAAGTAATAATTCCTCTGCAAAATACCGGATTCTTGGTTTGTTAATTCGGGAACTGGGTCCAACCAGATTTATTGCTGCGATCACTTTTCCGGTATGGTCCCTTACCGGGGCAGAAACTGAAGTAACTCCAACCGTGAATTCCCCATTGCTCACAGAATACCGCCTTTTTTTAATATTGATTAATTCATTTCGAAAAGCTGAAGGCTCTGTAATGGTATTAGGAGTAAATTTAGGCAGACCTTTCTCGATGATTACCTCAACTTTTTCTGGTTCGCCAAAGGCAAGTAACAGTTTTCCAGAACTTGTACAATGGACATAGTTGTGCAGGCCGGAATGAGAAGGAAGCTTGATTGAACTTCTGCTTTCGACTTTGGACAAATAAACAATTTGATCGTTATCTAAAACAGCCAGATGTGCAGTTTCATTACATTTGTCAGCAAGCTGTTTAATGATTGGAAGTGCTTCATTGTGAAGTTCAATTTGTCCCAAAACAATCGAACTTAATTCTAAAACAGAAATTCCCAGTTCATATTTATTTGTTTCTTCATTTTTGTTAACAAATCCCTCAGAAGAAAGTGTGGTAAGAATCCGTTGAACACTGCTTTTCCCCATTCCAAGTTCCTCGGCAAGTTCACGAACCCCCCTTTGCGGCTTTTCCATTTTAAAAGAACGTAATATTTTCAATGTATTTTTAACTGACGAAAGGTATGCTCCTTGCTCTTTCTCCATCCTATTTACCCCGCTTCTTTGAACCGCTTCGATAAAATTGTAAAAATATTAAAAAAATTCTGAATTTGTCCCTTATAAAGGGACACTAATCTTGTTTGATAAGTTTTTCTCCACTATCCTTGTAAACAAGTATAACAAATAAAAATATTTGGAGGTGCAAGAAATTAATGATTATCCAGGAATATGCCAATCTTTTATTAGAAGCAGAAAGAAAAACAGAAGCTATTGAACCATTGACAGATACATATCCGGAAATTTCGGTCGATGATGCCTATTTCATTCAATTAGAGCAAATACGCAGAAAAGTGGGGAAAGGAGCCGTTATTGTTGGCAAAAAAATTGGAGTAACCAGTAAGGCGATCCAAAATATGTTCCAAGTGGATCAGCCTGACTACGGACACCTGCTAGACAATATGATGTTTGCAGATGGAGATACGATTTCCCTGGAGCAATATTTGCAGCCAAAAGTAGAATTTGAGATTGCCTTTGTTTTGAAAAAGGATTTAAAAGGTCCCAATGTTACTATCCAGGATGTAATTGAAGCGACGGAATATATTGCACCTGCCATAGAGATAATTGACTCAAGAATAGCGGACTGGAAGATACGATTCGAAGACACCGTAGCGGATAATGGCTCTTCAGCTGGAGCTATCATCGGGGGAAAACCAACAAGTCTGGAAAATATTGATTTAATCAATATCGGAATGGTTGCTTATAAAAACGGAGAGTATTTGGACTCTGGTGCTGGGGCAGCTACACTGGGGAATCCGCTCCGAGCTGTTGCCTGGCTGGCCAATTCCTTAGATAAATACCAGGTTTCTCTGAAAGCTGGGGAGATTGTTTTATCCGGTGCTTTATCGGCAGCTATACCTATTGAAGAAAACGACACTTTCACGGTTGACTTTGCCCATATTGGCTCCGTCTCTGTTTCTTTTAAGAAATAGGCTTTGTTAATGATGAATTTTGATTTTGACACATTGTTGATTGGAGCGGAAGACACGCAGACTCCTGCAGGAGCACGAGCTG
>CALCRD010000105.1 GCA_937894355.1 uncultured Bacillus sp. | reverse complement strand
GTGCCTGGAACGGAAATCAACAGACTAGTTTAACGGAGCAAGACAAGAAGCTACTTAAAGAAATTTTATAAAAAGGAAGGCTGTTCCAATGCATATTGACCAATTTCAATCCATGTTGGCAGAGAAGGGGATCAGTCTTTCCTCTAGCCAACTAGAACAATATGAACAATACTACCAAACACTTGTTGAGTGGAATGAAAAAATGAACTTAACTGCTATTACTGAAAAAGAAGCAGTTTATTTAAAACACTTTTTTGACTCAATTTCAGCAGCATTTTATTTTGATTTCACTGAGCCCTTACATATTTGTGATGTCGGAGCAGGAGCGGGATTCCCGAGTATCCCTCTGAAGATTGCTTTTCCAAATATCAATGTAACGATAGTGGATTCCTTAAATAAAAGAATTCAATTTTTAGAGCATTTAGCTAAAAAATTAAACTTGGATGGCGTACAGTTCATTCATGATCGAGCAGAAACCTTTGCTAGAAAACCGGAACATCGGCAAAATTATGATGTAGTTTTGGCCAGAGCAGTGGCCAGAATGTCCGTATTAAGTGAACTTTGCCTGCCACTTGTTAAAGAGGGTGGTACCTTTATTGCAATGAAAGCACAAAGTGCCGCTGATGAATTACAAGCAGCTGGTAAAGCAATTACCCTCATGGGTGGAAAATTAGAAAAGGTCCATTCCTTTTTGCTACCAATAGAGGAAAGTGAGCGCAATCTATTAATTGTAAAAAAAGTTAAAACCACACCAAAGCAATATCCAAGAAAACCAGGGACGCCTAACAAAACTCCAATTGAATAGGATACCTTTTTGGAACATATTGTGGCATAATTTATTTAAGGGATAGGAAAATTGGCACAGTCAATTTATCATTAAGATAATTTATTAGGGAGTTTCGTAAAGGTGGTGCAGGGGATGAAAAATTCTTTTTCACGCTTTTTTGGCCTGGGCGAAAAGGGGGAACAGGTTGAAATTGAAGAAAAGCAATCTAGTGAACTTGATGAAAAAAGTAAATATGAAGATAAAAGTGAACGCGAGGAAATAAGGAAAATTCCAATTGACCGAATCGTGCCAAACCGTTTTCAGCCTAGAACGGTATTTGACGATGAAAAA
Organism: uncultured Bacillus sp.; assembly: GCA_937894355.1. GTDB lineage: Bacteria > Bacillota > Bacilli > Bacillales > Cytobacillaceae > Bacillus_BU. Next base: position 3,947 of record CALCRD010000105.1, on the reverse strand, counting down.
ATAGAGGAATTAGCTAGAACTATTCGAACACACGGTATTATCCAGCCAATTGTCGTTAGAGAATTCGAAGATGGTGGCTTTGAAATTATTGCAGGTGAACGACGTTGGCGGGCAATGAAAAAACTGGGTTGGGAAGAAGCCCCAACCATTATAAAAAATTTAAGTGATACAGAAACAGCTTCTGTCGCACTAATTGAAAACCTTCAACGAGAAGAATTGTCTCCAATTGAAGAGGCTATTGCCTATGGAAAGCTTCTAGAGCTGCACAATTTAACTCAAGAAGCCTTGGCTCAGCGCCTAGGAAAAGGGCAATCTACAGTTGCAAATAAATTGCGACTGCTTAAACTTCCGAAAGAAGTCCAAGATGCTTTATTAAACAAAACGATAACAGAGCGTCACGCCCGTTCGCTTATTCCTTTAAAGGATCCTGAGAAACAAGTACAATTATTAACCGAGATTAAAGATAAAAATTTAAATGTAAAACAAACAGAAGATAGAGTCGAAAAAATGCTCAATACTACTGATAAAATTCAAAAACCGAAACGTAAGGCTTTTAGCAAAGATATGCGAATAGCTGTGAACACAATTCGGCAATCACTTACTATGGTATCTGATAGTGGAATAAACTTAAACTCTGAAGAAGAAGAATTTGAGGAATTCTACCAATTTACCATCCGGATTCCCAAAAAGAAATAATCTGATTTGTATTTTATTAAGGCTCTTTTCTTCAAAATTTGTTGCTTATAAGCGGAAAACGAGTTGTTTAGTCTACGTTTAGATATTAAAACAGCCAACTTTTATGAGAAAAGAGCTTGCAAATTTAGTTTCAAGCTACATACTAGGTTCTACCAAGTTAAAATCGGGTTTAGGATTTTAACAACAATCTTTACAAAAACAACCTTTATTAAGAACAAATATAAGTAAGGTGGAAACTTTTTTTGTTTCCATCTTACTTTTTTTATTGCTGTTATTGGTAAAGATTGACTTATTTTTTTAAAAATGTGCATTTTTAGTCAAAAATGTTTCTTTTTCATGTACAATTGCCTTACAAGATTTTTATAAAAAATCGATTCTCTTAAGCTTTTCATGATAAAATAGAATTCATGATTGCTAGTTTACTGCTTTATAAGAATTAAAATTGTATAATTATGTTTGATAATTACCATCTTTTGAGGTGAAAACCTCTGATGAATATCATTTTATCGTTATGAAGGTAGGTGACGTCGTGAGCAAAATTATTGCCATCGCGAACCAAAAAGGAGGAGTTGGGAAAACAACTACCTCTGTAAACCTAGGCGCCTGCTTAGCATATATCGGGAAAAAAGTGTTGTTGGTAGACATTGATCCTCAAGGAAATGCAACGAGCGGGATTGGAATTGAAAAGGCAGAAGTTGAACTATGTATTTATGATGTTCTTGTGGATGACGTGGAAGCGAGTAAAGTCATTAAACCAACTTCGGTTGAAAACTTATATGCCATACCAGCGACTATTTCTTTAGCAGGAGCTGAAATAGAGCTAGTACCTACGATTTCAAGGGAAGTTCGCTTAAAGCGTGCTTTGGAAGAAGTAAAAAATCAGTTTGATTATATTATTATCGATTGTCCTCCTTCTCTGGGATTATTGACATTGAATGCACTTACTGCTGCAGACTCGGTGCTTATTCCTGTTCAATGCGAATATTATGCTTTGGAAGGATTAAGTCAGCTTTTGAACACTGTTCGTATTGTCCAAAAGCATTTGAATCATGACCTCAAAATTGAAGGTGTTTTGCTAACAATGCTTGATGCTAGGACGAATTTGGGATTACAGGTCATTGAAGAGATTAAGAAGTATTTTCAAGACAAAGTCTATCAAACCATTATTCCAAGAAATGTACGACTCAGTGAGGCCCCAAGTCATGGTGAACCTATTATTATCTATGATCCAAAATCACGTGGAGCTGAGGTTTATTTAGATTTGGCGAAGGAAGTGGTTGCTAATGGCTAAAGGTCTAGGTAAAGGGTTAGACGCCATTTTTTCTAATGTCGATATTGGCTCAGAAGAAACGGTTCAGGAGATAAAAGTAAAAGATCTCCGTCCTAACCCATATCAGCCTCGGAAAATTTTTCAACAGGAAGCGATTGATGAGTTAAAACAATCGATTCTTGAACACGGAATCTTGCAGCCTATCATTGTCCGAAAAAGTATTAGGGGTTATGAAATTGTAGTTGGTGAAAGACGTTACCGTGCGGCTAAGGAAGCGATGCTTGAAAAAGTACCGGTGGTAGTTCGAGAACTGACAGAACAACAAATGATGGAACTTGCTGTCCTAGAAAATTTGCAACGGGAAGATTTAACGCCAATTGAAGAAGGCGCAGCCTATCAAATGTTAATGCAAAAACTCGATTTGACTCAAGAACAAGTAGCGAAACGTCTTGGTAAGAGTCGACCACATGTGGCTAACCTCATACGTCTGCTGTCCCTTCCTTCCAAAATACAAGAGTTAATTTCGAGTGGGGAAATTTCAATGGGCCATGGTCGTGCTTTACTTGGTTTAAGAAATAAAGAAAAAATCCCAGCAATAGTAGAAAAAATAGTCAAAGATGGCTTAAATGTACGCCAACTTGAATATTTAATCCAAGAGTTAAATAATAATGTTTCACGTGAAACAAAAAAGGAAAAGCCTAAAAAAGATGTATTTATTAAGGAACAAGAGTCTTTCTTACGGGAACGGTTCGGGACACCTGTTCATATTAAGCAATCCAAGAATAAAGGAAAAATTGAGATTGAATTTCTTTCAAAGGAAGATCTTAACCGAATTCTTGAATTACTTGAGGTATCGGAGTTTTAAGCTCAGGTCAAGCCAACACTATGTTGGCTTATTTTTTTTCGTATAGTCCTCCCCACTGTTGGAAATTTTGAAAATGAATACTTATTTTAATGGTTATTGATGTTTACATTTAGAAGTTCATTTTAGTTTAGAAGAAATAGCTTTGTGTGCAAGGAGATTTACCGTAAAACAAGAAAAAATGATAGAAATATCACGATTTTAGTGCTAATTTGTAACTATTAGTGTTTTTGGATGAATGATTGAGAATAGGGGCGTGGAAATGTTTTTATTGGGAACCATTGTAAATGGATTATTGATTATAATAGGGACTTTTTTAGGAAAATTTTTTCAACGAATTTCCGAAGAAATGAAAGATGCCGTATTAAAGGTAATTGGACTGGCAGTTATGGTACTTGGCTTACAGATGGGATTCAAAAGTGAAAACTACTTAATTGTCATATTAAGTTTAGTTATTGGAACGGCCATTGGAGAATACTTCGGTTGGGAGAATAAACTGAACTCCGTAGGTAATTGGCTGGAAAATAAGATAGGAACTAAAGGACAGGGAAGTATTTCACAAGGGTTTGTAACAGCCACGCTTATTTTTGTTATTGGAGCGATGTCGATAATTGGAGCGTTAGACAGTGGTATTCGTGGAGACCATGCGGTTCTTTATACAAAAGCAATAATTGATGGATTTACGTCAATTATTTTAACTTCTACCTTAGGTATTGGTGTTTTATTTTCAGCCATTCCAGTTGTTCTTTATCAAGGTACAATTGCCTTGTTTGCAACGCAAATTGACAGTTTTATTCCAAAGGTATTAATGGACAGCTTTATTGTTGAAATGACTTCTACCGGAGGTGTAATGATTTTTGCAATTGGTTTAAATTTAGCGGGAATCACAAAAATACGTGTAGCAAACCTCCTTCCTGCTCTTATCATAACCGGCATAATCGTATCGATAATATACGGATATAGCCAATATTTCTAAATAATAAGGAAAGCGCAAGGCGCGCTTCCTTGTTAAGCTTGCAAGCAAATATGCAAAGCCGTTCAGTTTTATTAGGTAGGCTCTTTTCTTAAACTTTGCTGCTTTTAAAAGATGTAAATGAAGTGTATTGAGCGAAAACAGCC
>CALCRD010000104.1 GCA_937894355.1 uncultured Bacillus sp. | reverse complement strand
CAGTCACTTACAGTAATAGGTTAATTTGTAAATATATTACGGCTACTAAACTATATTTTCCAAACTACTTTCCAAATACGTATTAGAGCTCTACTTTCATGGCTTTTCACAACATATTGGCCTTGCACTCAACATCCTTTAATGATAAATCCGAGAGTGACATAACTCGAAAAAGGTTATAAAATTAACAAAAATAGACTGCTAGCAAATTTCGCTAGATTTCGAGTGGTTGTTGATCAAAAGGAGATAAAAAAGGGACATGGAATCGTCCCTGTGAAAGGAGGGTTGGAATGGAGAGTAAGTTTAGGGTTGTTGGTTTTTTGGTGGTGTTTTTTTTGGTGGTGAATGTCGCTGGAAATTGGATGGTTAATTCTGGTTCAATTGTAGAGCCTGTGGACGGGGTTGCTTCGGAAAGGAAGTTTACCGTTGAAAATGTTGACATTTACTTGGTAAACAAAGGCAATTATAATGTGAAAATTGTTGATACGGTTGAAGCTTCTATTAAACAAGCAGCTAAGGTGATTTTGGTTAATGCGGATGGCACGGTAACGCCTCATAACAAGAGTGTAAAAATTTCCTTAGCTAAGAGTGATGATGATTCTTTTCATAAGCCTGCATATTCAACTAATACTATCTATAATCCGGATGAACTGTTTTTAGAGGATTGGAATTTTTATGAAACGATGCTACACTCCCTTTTCGCAAAAAAAGGCGAGGCAAATCCATTTTTAACTATTGGTGTTGGCGAGTATTTTTTTTATAAAAAAAAGGGCGAGGAAATCTATAGCTCTCATGAAATGTGGATTGCTCATCAACGGAATCATTCCACACCTCCGCTTAAAGATTTATTGAGGGACGATTATTTTTCCAAAAAGGTGCAAAAGGTTGTTGAAAAAAAAGGGACGACCGAAGCCACCGAAGCGAGCTATTGGAAAATGTCATCGTTCGCGCAATATTTGATTGATCAGCATGGGCTTGATAAATTTCTACATTTATATTTGAGCGGGAACCTGAAGAGTGATATCGAAGCGACTTTTGGAAAATCATTGGTAGAATTAGAGAAAGACTGGAACTCCTATACTAAAAAACTAGAAACTGCTTTTCCAGCAAAATTCAATTACCAATTAGCTGAGGATTACAAATATTGGTATGAAAATTAGGAGACGATATGTTAGTAGAGCGATTAACTCAACCACTTTCTAAAAAATTATTATGGAGCCTTTTACTTGTTTCGGTTGGCTCTGATTTAGTCTTATATTTCACTAGGTTTTCCTATCTGGCCGAGACTTTGTATACAAATATCTTGTTGTTCGGCATTATTGTCGGAATCAAACTGGCTCCGAGATTATCGGGGTTAGGTGAAGGGGCAGAGCAAGGACCAGCTCCGACCTCAAAACAAACGAAAAAGCGACTATTTTCGGTCTTCACCAAAGCTTTTTTCTTATTTTATATTTTAAATTTGGTTAACAATATCTATATTAGCGAATCGTTTACCGCCTTTAATGAAAGCGCGGATTTAATTGCTGAGGATTTTTCTAGCATGGCATCTGAATTTGAGGAAGCACCGAGCAGCACCCCAGATCCAGAAATGGAAGCACCGACTTTTTATCGAGCTTTTGATTGGATTGACACCGTGGGATTCGATTTCTTTGATAGCTTTATCGCCGGGCTTGAAGAAGTGTGGCGTCTGTCCTATATCGTTCTTTTCCTGGCGCTTTTCAAAAAGATATTTCCAAAATGGTGGCAACGCAGCAACAAAGATTCGTTTTTGATTCTGGCTATCATGCTGTCCTCATTCTT
>CALCRD010000103.1 GCA_937894355.1 uncultured Bacillus sp. | reverse complement strand
TTAACCCTGACCCGTTTGTATAAAAAACGATCATTCTTCTTAAAGGAATGCGCCCTATTGCGGAAGATTGAACAACATGAAAAGTTGCAAAAATAGTTCCTCAGATTTTTGATAAGGCCCCCGTTCGTTGAACAAGTAGCTTTTTTTATAGTACATATGGTAATCAAATGAATGCCGTCTTTAACTTAAGCATTGAGTATTCCATAAGTGTTGTCTAATTCGCATTGTTGTAAGAAAAGGTGAGCATAGTTTTTGCTTGCCTTTTTAGTGATTCCGTCTTTTCTAAGAGCCTTTTTCCTCTTTAAAAGTCCCATAAGAAATTCATACATCTTGTTGAATTGGTAAATAATATCCGTGTTGAAGCAACGAGGAAAAGGGTGATAAGATGGAAAAGGAAAAATTAAAACTCACATCTTCCGAAATAGGAAGTTTGTGGGGAGAGTATGTAAATGGAACAGCAGTAGATATTGTAAATAGATATATGGTCTCTATTATTGAGGATGAGCAAATTAAAGCTATTTTTGAGGATGCTATCAAGACGTTCGAAAAGCAAAAACAACAAATCGTTACTTTTATAAAAAATGAGGGGTTTCCAGTTCCAATTGGGTTTACTGAATCTGACCTCTTTAAAGGTAAACAGAGGTTGTTCACAGATATATTTTGCCTAAATTACTTACATATCATGACATTACATGGTTTGCTAGGACACTCAACTTCATTTGGCGTTTCTGTAAGAGAGGACTTACGGTATTTTTACGACTCCTGTGATAATGATGGGAAAAGGATGTATCATCAAACAATTGATTTATTGCTTGAGAAAGGAAGTTTTCAGAGAGACCCTTTATTTTATCCAGCTAAAAGCCCTGAATATGTTTCTAGCAAAGATTTCACAGATGGATTTTTCGGAAAGGGTAGAACGTTAGCAGCGATAGAAATCATAAGCATTTCTTTCAACCTTAAAAAAAGTATTATGGCAAAAACTCTTTCAATCGCATTCAGTCAAGTCGCACAAACAATAGAAGTAAGAAAATTTTTCGAGGATTCCGAAAAAACGGCTGATCAACAAATAAAAGCATTTTCAAAAATTATGCAAACGGATAATTTACCAGTTCCTAAATCGTGGGAAACAGAAGTGACAGCCTCTACGGACTCTCCTTTTTCCGATAAGCTAATGTTGTATCATACTGGTTTCTTGTACCAAGCGGCACAAGCGTATAACGGGATAGGTTTAGCATCAGCTATGCGAACAGATCTTGTAACAGCTTATGAAAGCATCATTCTAAAGAATCTAATAGTAACAAAAAAATGGTTTAATATTATGGTACAAAATAAATGGTTAGAACAGCCTCCACTTGCTCCTAATAGAAAAGAAATTGCAAAAGAAGTGTAGTGAAACAGTTTATTAGGGGTATATAAGTGAATAAGAATACATTTGAAAAACTAATGTGGAGCATTGCCCTTCCTGGATTTGGGCAGTATTTAAACGGAAAATATTTTAAAGGCACAGTTTTCTTGATTCTTGAATTCCTGATTAATGTACAAGCCAGTTTTAATCAGGTCATTCTTCTAAGTTTCCATGGAAAAATCGGTGAAGCGATAGATCTTGTAGATTACCAGTGGTTGATGTTTTATCCTTGTTTGTACTTTTTTTCAATTTGGGATGCAGTGAAAGATTCAGGTGGGAGGAAAGATCCTTACTCTTTCCTTCCCTATGTGTTTTCTGCGTTTTTCGTAACTGTTGGATTGATTTTTTCATCAAACTTATCGATATTTGGCATGTTATTGGGTCCTGTCTGGCTCCCAATGTTGTTTGTTTTTCCTGGGGTAATAATCGGAGGTTTTATTAGAAAAATCATAAATAACATTTATTAAAGCCATCCTCTATTTTTTGAAAGAGGATGGCTTTTAATGTGAATAGGCTTTTGAGTTTATTCAACTATATATAATGGCCCGATTGCTGAAGATCTATGAAAGTTGTAGAATATCTTCCCTTTTATCACCAGAAGACCGACTATTTTTTAGTCGGTCTTTAATTTACGAAAAAATCAACATAGGTAATTAACAGAGTCTAAATTTTATCTGCTTTTCTCCTCTACAAACTAGAAAGATACATATTCTTTATGAATACTGTTACTTTTTGAACGCTTTACTTGCAAAAATGCAAGGCCAAGCAGAAGGAGTAAACCTCCCAGTGATATCAAGATATTTCCTGGATAAACTAGTAATATACCTGCTGAAAACATGAGAGTCCTTTCAAACAAAGACATTGTTCCAATAAAGTAATTCATCATGGCTGCACTTATGGCGACCATTCCGAGGAGGGCTGTTACCAATACCGGTAGCAAAGTTAATACTGTGGCATCCTGTAGAACGAGGACAGGATTATAGACAAACACAAACGGAATAATAAATGCTGCAATCGCCAATTGAACAGAAATAATGCCGGTTTTCATTGGCTTGGCTCCGGCAATCCCTGCTCCAGCATAAGAGGCTAAGCAAACAGGAGGAGTAATGTCCGCGACAATTCCAAAGTAAAATACAAACATATGAGCTGCAATAACTGGAATACCAAAATCAATTAAGGCGGGTGCCACCATTGAAGCAGTTACCACATAGTTTGCGGTTGTAGGCAATCCCATCCCCAGAACTAAGGAAGCAATCATAGTGAGTAATAAGATTAAAAAGAAATTCCCGCTGGCTAGTTCAAGAATTCCCCCAGCAATTTTCCCACCAAGACCCGTAAGGACAACGACCCCGACAATAATCCCGGCACTCGCACAAGCCGCAATGACAGGCAGGGCAGCACGTGCACCTTCCTCAAATGCTACAAAAATATCACGAATTGACATTCTCGTATCTTTCCGAACTAAGCTAATTAGAAATGAGGTAACGATTCCCCAAAGGGCAGCATAGGTGACTGTAAAACCTAACATTGATAGTACGACAATTGTAAAAAGAGGAAGTAGCAAATCAAAACGTTTCATTAATCCTAATAGTGCTGGTAATTGATCTTTTGGTAACCCAAATATTCCTTGTTTTTTTGCCTCAAAATGCACGCCCATATAAATTCCCATAAAATAAAGCAGTGCTGGTATAATCGCAACAAGCATGATTTCGCTATAGGGTACACCGATATTTTCGGCCATAATAAATGCGGCTGCCCCCATAATGGGTGGCATAATTTGTCCCCCAGTTGATGAGGATGCCTCAGCAGCCGCAGCAAATTCAGGCTTAAAGCCAGCGCGTTTCATCATTGGGATTGTGAAGGAACCTGAGCCCACAGTATTTGCTACAGAACTTCCTGATACCATTCCTTGTAAAGCACTAGATACAACGGCAGCTTTTGCTGTACCCCCCGTTAATCGACCAGTGGCAGCGAAGGCTAAATCATTAAAATAATGACCAATTTTTGTTTTTGTTAACATCACACCAAAAAATAGAAACAAGTAGATGTAGGTGGATGATATTTGAATCGGAATTCCAAAAATTGCATTGGAACTAAAAAACATCTGGGTCGATAGTCTTTCCCAAGTAAATCCTGCATGGCCGAATGTTGGAATATTATTTCCCCAAAGTCCATAGGCAATCGCCGTGCTGGCAATAATGACAATCGGAAGTCCAACCGTCCTTCGCGTTGCTTCCAAAAGTAAAATGACTCCTGTTGCAGCGACAATGGTGTCAAGTTGGTTAAAGCCAAGAATAACCGCTTGAGTAGTTAACCGTTCATAATTAAAAATAATATAAAAATTTGTAGCCATTGCTAAGGCCGCCAATATTACATCATACCAATGAACACCCTGCCGGTTCGACAGCGATTTTTTTGCGGGATACAAAATATAGATTAATCCTAAAGCACTCCCTAGATGAATAGCTCCTTGAATCATTGAAACATAAGGACCTTTTAATGCTGTATACAAATGGAAAAATGTTAATGAGATTCCTAAAATAGTAACAATCCAAGCCCATCTCCCAATGGATGTGCGATAGGCATATTCTTTATCGTATTTTGCCATTAATTCTTTGTTAATCGTTTCTGGCTCTTTTTCCATGCCTCCACCACCTAGTTATTTGGTAAACTAACAAACCATCACATTCCGTCTCCATTTGAAATCAATAGTGTTACAAAATGAAACTACCATCAGTAGATTTTTTCCCACTGATGGTAGTTGAACAAACGGACATTACCGATAATGTGGAATAATCCGGATACTTATTCAGTTCGCATATTTTTATTTAATAATGCCAACCTCTTTGAAGTATTTTTCCGAACCAGGATGAATCGGAAGTCCTTCAGACCCTTTTAAAGCATTTTCCTTTGTAATATATTTCGCTTGTGTATGAGTGATTTTTCTAGAGTTTTCAAAGAGAGCTTTCGTCATTTCATAGCCGAGTTCTTCACTAATTTGACTAGTGGAGCCCACCAGAATGGCAAAGGCCGAAATCGTACTGACTGGTTTTTTTAACCATTCATGGACATCAGCAGGAATTTCAAATGTCTTGTAAGGACTATTTTTTTCGATAGATTTCAAAGCTGGTCCATCAATTTCCAGGAATTTCACATCTTTTGTAATCGCCTGTAATTCCTCAATACTAGCAGCCGGTAAACCTAATAATGCAAATGAGGCATCAATGTTTCCATCCTGAAGTTTACCTTTTGCATCACCAAAACCTTCGTGATAAGCTACGTAATCTCCATCTTTAAGCCCATATGCCTCTAGAATCAGTTTTGCAGCAACTTGGGTCCCTGAACCAGCTGGTCCAATAGCCACTTTCTTTCCTTTTAAGTCAGCAATTGTATCGACACCAGTTGAACCTAATGTAACAATTTGCATGACCTCAGGATAAATATGTCCCATAAAACCGAAGTTCTTAATCTTAACTCCGCCAAAATCCCCTTCACCTTTTAAAGCTTCGTTCGCTTGAACGTGAACTGCCATTCCTAACTGTAATTCTCCACGCCCTATCCCCGCTAGGTTAGCAATGGATGAATCAGTTGAAACTGCGCTCACATTAAAACCTTTGGCTTTAACCGTGTCATTCCATACATTTGCCATTTCTTGACCCAACGGAAAGTATGTACCCCCAGTAGTCCCCGTTCCCAATTGGACATCTGTTTTGAAATCTTCAGTCGGAGAATCTTTCTTTTTACCGTCACCTTGTGTATTTTCACTACAAGCAGTTAATATCGTAAATACCGAAAATAGTAAAGCGACCATGACTAGCCAATTTTTATTATTCTTCAATTCTCCTGCCCCCAATTTCATATTTATTTGTTTTTAAAATTAATCTTCCATATCCCTCCCTAGTGAAATTTATTAACTTCTTTTTTCATGATTTTAAAAAAAGAAGAGTTTTATTCAGAATTATCAGTATATTCCTAATATTAACAAATATAGTGGTTTTGGACAATAAAACCACCTCTAGTTCTAGCGGGAAATTCCAATTTATACTAAAGGCTACCTCTTACTACCTTTTCCCACCTTCTATTCTTCAAAACCCTTTGACCTTTTTCGCAAAAGGATTTATAATATAATTCTATGTCTCAGTAGCTCAGTAGGATAGAGCAACAGTTTCCTAAACTGTAGGTCGGAGGTTCGAATCCTCTCTGGGACACTAACCAATAAACAGCCAAAATGTTGATATATCAATGTTTTGGCTGTTTTTATTTTAAAACATGCGTTTTTAAATCTAACATTTGTATTAACTTGGGGTTGCTTTAGGGTCGGATTTCATTTTTGCCGAAAATTCACCTAAGAAAAGCACAGCTTGTTCAATTCACCACTAGCAGAAGTATAATAAACGGAGTTTTTACTGTTATTTGCAAAATATTGCCCATTTCGTGGGGAATACGCGGAGTTTTTCCGGTTATGCATAGCAAAATCCCTTATTTTCACGTTTTTTTCTTTAATAGGCGGATTCTCTCCGTCTATTAAGGCTATTTTTGATGATATTCACCAATTAAGCGGATTCTCTCCGTCTATGTTTATCAGATCTGGTACTTAAGCTGACCACCCTACCGATATGAGCGATTCCTTATAATCCAAGGTATAAGAATCTGAATCTATTTTTGTTCACTAATTGAGAAAGCACTTTGCGCTTAACACAATTGCAAGCAAAAAAATTCATGCTTTCTTAAATGATTAAAAAGGAATACCTGATTAGGTATTCCTCTTTTGTGATTATTCAATTGTTTTATTTTAGCTTTTCCCACTAATCCTTAAGAATGTAATCCATTAAATTTTTTTGGCGGAAATAATACAGCCATGTTCTAACGATGAACGAACCAAAAATAAAAATCAAAAATACAAACATAATCATATTTGTTAAATCTAATTTGGATGGATTATTATTAAGTATTACACTGAAAAACAAACCTATATTTAATAAGTACATGGCTACTAAGGGAAAAAACAAAATAGTATAGGCTATCGCAACCTTTTTAGCATGTTTTAATAGGTGTGACCGATCACTGTAAATTTGTGGTTTTTCCTCGCCTTCGGAGTATTCACGACCCCAGATTGTCCATTTTTGTAAGGACGAATATGAAATATAAACACTCTTCCAACCGGCTTCTCGGTGAAAATCCAAATAGCTTTCATTTCCCAAATTTTGATAGTCAGCACAGTAACTTACTTTTCGTGGGCTCCCTTTCAAGAAAAAGAAAGTTGTTCCCAGTTTACCAACTCGATATAAATTAAGACCTTGTTCCTCCATTGCTTCAAGCCAATTTTCAAGTTTATCAGGTGCATACATCCATCCAGGCTTTCTTTTTACAACCAATTGACCTGACCGTTTCAACAGCTTTTCCTTCGTCTTGCTCAATCTTCCTTCTAGCGGATCCCCTCCACCCTGAAGTCCTTTTGGCTTTTCCATTATCAAATCCTTATTTGTTTTATTAATCTTAATAATTGAATAGATAGCAAGAACAATGGTGGCGATGACAGCACCAAAAAAGGTGTAGGTTAATATCCACAAAGGGCTTTCGACCACTTCAACCGGTACATCACTAATCGTAGCTAAACCGAGCATACCGAGGTTCACTACTACAATACTTGATAAGTAAATTAATAATCCGATAAAAATGTACTTAATTATTCTATTGCGCTTGATAATGCCTTCGCGAACCGACGCGGTTTTAATTTCTTCCCGTGGCTTTTCATTGGCGATTATATGCCAATTCCCCCGCCGGATTACCTTTGTCCAGCCCTCGTTTGTAAGCGAATTGGACAAGGAATCTCCCCCAGTTTTATCATAGGCAATCCGGAATATTATCTTTTTAGGTTCGCCTTGTTGAAAGAAAAAGCAGCGAGTCCATCTATTGAAATCCACTAAGTGATAACCGTTTTTCGCCATTCCTGATAGCCATTCTTCCGTTTTTGCTACGTCATAGCTCCAAAATGGTTTAAATACCTTCTTCACAAAAAGTCCCCCTCGTATTTAATTGCATTTTGGTGTAATTCTTTAAGCCTCGTTATCTCGGCAGCAATTAATTTTTTCCCGATTTCTGTAATCTCATAAACTGTTTTTCTTTCTTCATCAGCAAATACGGTGATTACCCCATCTTTTTGCATTTTTGTAAGCGTACCGTAAACCGTACCCGATCCTAAGCGAATTCGAGATTCTGATATCTCCTCAACATGCTTAACGATTCCATAACCATGTCGTGGTTTTGATAGTGACAGAAGAATATAAAAGGCTGTTTCTGTCATAGGCACATACTTTTTCAACACCTTTTCAATGTCCAAAAAGGTCACCTCATCTTTCAATCTTGCTATTTTATTTTTTGGTTCTGTTAAACTTGAATGTTGATTTCCGTTGCAGGCACTTCGCTTTCCGCAGG